>CAZIAG010000121.1:0-9453 GCA_964537375.1 uncultured Roseivirgaceae bacterium | reverse complement strand
CTAATCGCAACGACCTTCGCACCAGCGCCGGTCGCAATCTCATCAACCAGTTCTTGTCTGAACTCGACGGTGTCGACAAGAGCAATGAAGGTATCCTGGTTATCGGCGCAACGAACGCCCCATGGCACCTCGACCCTGCATTCCGAAGACCTGGTCGTTTCGACCGGATGATCTTCGTGCGACCGCCGTCTCTTGAAGCCCGGACAGAGATCTTCAAACTTGCCCTGGACGGAAAGCCCGCCGAAGGTATCAATCACACTACGCTGGCCCGGGCAACTGAAAACTTTTCCGGTGCCGACATCAAAGCGTGTGTCGATGTCGCCGTCGAAAGTAAACTCCAGGAGGCTATCAAGAAAGGAATACCCACCCCTTTGTCGATGAAGGATCTTTCCGCAGCCGTTAAACGCGTCAAACCCAGCACGAAGGAATGGTTTCAAACTGCAAAGAACTATGCAATCTATGCCAATGACTCCGGCGTATACGATGAAATCCTCAACTATCTGAAAATCAAATAACCGGGGTATTCAAATGGAATTAGAGAAATCGCTGTACAAAGCCGAACACCTGCTCAAACAAAAACGCTACAAGGAAGCTCATCAGGAAGTAACGGCTTACCTCGCGACCGATCCCGAGAGCGTCCCGGCGCTGATCATCCTCACGCAGATATACCTCGGCATGGACCAGGAAGAAAAGGCCGATGAGGTCGCCGGCCAGCTTGTCAGGCGCAGTCCCGCCGATCCCGCCATACTCTTCGTCAAAGGTCTCACGCAGGTACATGTAGGCAAAAGGAAAAGCGCATTAAAATACCTGAACAGCGTACTGACTTTCGACCCAATGCGACCCGACGCCCACGGTCTCATTTCCAGCATACACTTCCAGGAAGCGGACTTCGAAAAAGCACTCGAAGCGGCGAATGCGGGATTGGCGATCGACCCGCAGAATGAACTTTGCCTCAATTACCGCAGCATGGCGTTGTTGCGGCTCAACCGAACCGAGGAACATCGCGATGCAGATCGCCAGGCGTTAAAAAGCAACCCGATGAACCCGCTCACACACGCCTCGGTGGGATACAGCTCACTTCAAAAGGGTGAATACCGACAGGCGAAGGATCATTTTCGCGAGGCGTTGCACCTTGACCCGGAGAATGAATACGCCCGGCACGGGATGTTAAATGCGATACGGGCGACGAACGTGTTCTATCGACTGTTCCTGAAGTACGCCTTCTGGATGCAGGGGCTTAAGCCGCAAGTGCGATGGGCCGTGATTATCATCGGGTATTTGCTCATGCGTGGGTTGAACGACTACTCCGAACAGCTAGGCGCTTTCAAACCTTTCGCCGACGTAATCGTCACCGCTTACCTAATCTTCGCGGTGTCCACCTGGATCATCGAACCGGTATCGAATATCTTCCTGAGATTCCATCGTTTCGGGAGGTACGTGCTTAAGGAAAAAGAGATTCGGGTTGCCAATATTTGCGCGGGCTTGCTAATCATTGCGCTCGCCGGGGCCGTTGGACTTTATGTTTTCAGCCACCAGGTACAATGGTACAACCTGTCGTTGTACTTGCTGTGCGTAGGTATTGCCTTAACGGTGATCGTCAGTTCAATTGCAAACAGGTCGCTCGAGCGGAGCAAGAGAAGATTGCGAACAGCCGGCGCGTTCTTCGCTGTCGGCTGTGTTATCCTAATTGTATCTGCCGTCATCCTACCCGTATTCGCATTGAAGTTCTTTACGTGGGTGATCTACGGGTTCATTGGCTATCAGTTCTACGCGAACGCGCAGGAGTGAGATGCGTATCAAAAAAGGGAAGTCAAGGCCTGATGCATGGATCAATGATATGAATCCGAAGGACATATCCTTACAGCCTAGTGAAAGGCAGTAAATGATCGATGCATCAATCTAACTTCCCTTGTATCTTTATTTAGTATCGACTCAGTAGCGATCAGGCGTTCTCGGGTGTTGGGGCAGAAGTTGACGCGGCTGCGGCGGCCTGCCGTTGAGCGCTCTTGCGACCGCGACTCTCACCACTGCTCTCACCTCCTTTGCGACCAATCTCAGCCATGTGCTGCCGATTTTGACTAACTGCCAATCCTCCCTTTCTCGCAATGGCGCGTTGTTGCTCGCGATCCATGGATGCGAACCCGCGATTGGCAGTGCGCTTCATATTGTTCTCTCCTCTTCCTTCCATGATTTAGATGTTTTTAATATTTGCTGTTCGAGTTATTCGTTTGTGTTTTCGTTTTCCCTGTTCTCCTGTACAGGAGCCTGGCCTTCTTCGCCTTTGCGTTTTGCCTGACTACCCCTGCCCCGTTCTCCGCCTTTTCGGCCGATCCGCTTCATATGTTCACGATCGCGGCTCACTGTTTCGCCTCCCTTTCTTCCGATCGCCGCCATGTGTTCCCGGTTACGGCTAACTGCCTCGCCGCCACGCGCACCGATGGCAGCCATATGCTCTCGGTTACGGCTCACAGCTTCACCACCTTTCCGAGCGATGGCGCGCTGTTGTTCGGGACTCATGGACGCAAATCCGCGATTGGAAGTCTTCTTTTTCTCCCCCTCTGTTCCTCTTTCCATCACTGAATCTCCTTAAGTTCCACTGTCTCAGGAAAAAACCTATACCTAACCATTGGTAAACCATAGTGTAGATAATCGTAAACAGAAATCCAGCAGTGAGGATGGGAGTCAACGGGAAGGCCAGCAATTTCAGACCGAGCGACCGAATTGTCGACCGGGCAACTATTTCGGCAGACAAGCAGCGTATTTTAGATGCGATCAGACAGCCACTCGTCTGTCGCTGCAACGATCTCCGGGAGAATGTCGCGCTTCCCGGCCTTGAAGGAATGGTCTGCTCCTTCGTATTCGATCAACGTCGCGTTGGGCAGTGATGTCACCACTTCGCGCACCAGCGTAATGTCAGCCAAGGTGTCGCGCGTACCCTGGTGAAAGAGCATTGGTACCTCCACCGATTGAAGATGAGATGCACGCTCCGTGGAGGGTTTGCCTGGCGCATGTAAAGGAAAGCCAAAGAAGATGATACCCTTCAGAAATTCAACGCCTCCTTTAGAAGCAAGCTGTGATGTCATTCGTCCACCAAACGATTTACCGGAAGCAAAGATTGGAAGTTCCCTATGGCGATCGCGGCCAGCCAGCAGCGCAGCTTTCACGGTCGCCTCGGCAATTCCTGGCGGATCGGGACGTCCCTTTCTTGCTTTTTCCATATATGGAAAATTGAAACGCAGAGTCGCAATCCCCGCCTCGCTCAATAACCCGCCAAGCCGCTTCATGAAGCTGTGATGCATGTTGGCACCGGCACCATGTGCCAGGACGATCAGCGCTGCAGGCGATGCAGGTTCAATGATCTCGGCGGAAACTTCACCGATCGATTCTGACACAACGATGCGAAATTCTTCTATGCTCATGACTTTAAAACCATTCAAACGGACTATGTGATGAAATATGCGTAATCCTGACGCCGGGAATTTTCGGCTGCAGCCATTGTACAAGCCACTCCATACCGGGCTCCTCACTTTGGACATGACCCAACACAACGAGTGAACGTCTTAACCCCAAGGCTCGCGCATCACGAATATATTCCACGGTCTCCCATTCAGGCGCCTCTCCGCAAATCAGGACATCAGGTTTATCTCTTTTGAGTAACTCAATATGTGCACGACCTCCTACCGCTCCCGGCATAAGGGCAATGCGACGACAGGTTTCGTTCAGGTCTCCAATATATCGCACCTGTTCAATACCAAGCCTTTCCTTCAGATGTCTGATGATTCCGCTCAAGCGCGTCTGTGGCAACGTCAGCAGTTCTGGATGCGATTCATCGTAATAGGTTACCCACGCTAGTTGGTTCAGCACACCCATTCGAATGCCATCAGGGCGGACACGGTGCCAATAGTCATGAAAACGCCAAATCACCATTTCGTTGGATATGATCAGTTCACGTTTCATATTGTAAACATCATCCCCTTCAAGCCAATCCACATCGTCGTGGTGATTGTAGAAAGACGGTTCGTGCACGATGACGAAGTTTGCCCCTGCCCCGGCGGCTCGACGCAGCACATCAACCGTCGGAAACATGGTTGTAGCTATCCCGCGAACGATGGTCCCGGGGTCGCCTGCCTTTACCCTATCAACAGAACGCGCCAGTCTGTCACCGGGAACATGCGCCAAGATGAGGTCAATCACCTCCTGGACTGTTAGGTTTCTTGACTTATCGCTACCACGCGACAAAAACGGCATTGTGCCCAGAGTTGCGCCAGCTAATGTACCCGCAACGAAACGACGGCGGGTTATTCGTGATTCATCAAACATTCCGCAGCAAAAATAGATGTTTCACTAAGGTAGTGGTTTGAGAATCGTTGGAAAAGAGAAGTGTGCACAAAGCAACACTGCGGGAACGCACGAAGACATGAAAACAATTTCCAGGTCTGGGGAAAAGTGCTAGTTTACCGACATGAAAAGGGCATTGTATCTCGTGTTGCTAGGCGCTTCTGCCACGTTGTTTTTATCCTTTAACGACCCGAACGAAAAGGCCTGGATCCGGATCAACCAACTCGGATACCAGCCGGATGGAATTAAGGTCGCTGTTTGGTGCACCAAGGAATCGGGGGACTTCCCGAAAACTTTCGAACTGTTCGATCCCCTGACAGAAAAAGTTGTATTCAAGGGTAAGGCGGGGCGGAACTTTGGGGCGTATGGCCCTTTTACCGCTACGTTTCGCCTCGATTTTTCAGCATTTCGTAAGACGGGTGTGTATCGACTGCGTATGGGAACAGCAGAATCTCCCGATATCCGGGTCGAAGAAGACGTGTATAATGGCGCGGCCGACTACTGTCTGCGTTACATGAGACAGCAGCGCAGCGGCTACAATCCATTCTTCAAGGATTCGTGTCACACGGATGACGGATACACTATGTACGGGCCCATGCCGGACAGCACGCACATCGACGTCAGCGGAGGATGGCACGATGCAACGGATTACCTCCAGTATTCAATGACTTCAGCGAACGCAACGTATCACCTACTAGCCGCATATCGCGACTTCCCCGGGGCGTTCGGCGATGAATACGACCACGCCGGTCACGAAGTCAGCGGTGGAAACAAGGTCGCCGATGTCTTAGACGAGGCGAGGTGGGGGCTTCAGTGGCTACTAAAGATGCATCCCAAGCCGGAGTGGATGTTCAACCAGCTTGCCGACGACCGCGATCATATCGGATTTCGTTTGCCCATCGATGACAAGGCCAACTACGGAAAAGGAACAGAACGCCCGGTATACTTCCTAACTGGCGAAGTGCAGGGTTTGGGTAAATACAAGAACCGCACCACGGGCACCTCCTCGACAGCAGGAAAGTTCTCCAGCGCGTTTGCTCTCGGCCATCAACTGTTTTCCGACGACCAAGCCTTTTCCGCCCTGCTCAGGGAGCGCGCACATACTGCCTGGCAGTATGCATTGAAAAAGCCAGGGAATTCGCAGACCGCCTGTTATGTATCTCCCTATTTCTATGAAGAGGACAATTGGGTTGACGACATGGAACTGGCGGCAGCACAGCTCTTCAACCTGACCGGTGAAAAACAATACCTGCGAGAAGCATTCGACTATGCGCAAAGGGAAAAGCAAACGCCGTGGATGGGCAGGGATACGGCCGGGCATTACCAGTGGTACCCCTTCATCAACCTGGGACACTATGAGCTGGCCAAGTCGGCCGAAGGTAAGATGAAGACTGAGGTTGTGGGTTTCTATCGCGATGGAATCGAGTTGGTTTGGCAGAAGGCGAAACACAATGCTTTTTACCGAGGCGTTCCGTTTATCTGGTGCAGCAATAATCTTCAAACCTCGTTTGCCATACAGTTGTACTGGTATCGCAAGCTCTCGGGGGACGATCAGTATGCCGAACTGGAGCAGGCTACGTTCGACTGGCTCTTTGGCTGCAACCCCTGGGGAACGAGCATGGTGGTAGGCCTGCCCGAGACAGGAGATTATCCCAACGATCCGCATTCGTCGTTGAATGTGCTCCACGGATACCAAACCTGGGGCGGCCTTGTTGACGGGCCCGTTTACGGAACAATTTATCGTCAACAGCGCGGTGTAACCATCGTGCGGGGTGATGAATACGCTGAGTTCCAGAGTGACTACGTTGTGTACCATGATGACTACGGGGACTACGCCACAAATGAGCCAACTATGGACGGCACGGCGAGCCTTATTTATCTCCTTGCGGCCATGCAGGAGGACGCCGCAAAAAAAAAGCCCTAACCAAGAGCCACGGCGCGATCATTCGTGGCGATGAAAGTAAAAAGGACATCGCATTGGTCTTCACTGGTGACCTCTATGGCGACGGTGGCAACGTCATCCTATCCACCCTGAACCGGCGAAACATTCATGGATCCTTCTTCTTTACCGGCAACTTTTACCGAAACCGAAAGTTTCTAAAGTTAATTCGACACCTGGTGAAAGCCGGCCATTACCTGGGCGCTCACAGCGATAAACACTTGTTGTATTGTGATTGGTCCAATCGAGACAGCCTGCTGGTAACGAAGACTGAGTTTCTTGAAGACCTTCGGAACAACTACGCCGAAATGGAAAAGTTCGGTATCAAAAAAACGGAAGCAAGATATTTCCTTCCACCATTCGAATGGTACAACGACTCTATCGCCACCTGGACACGACAGGAAGGCCTGGTGCTTATAAACTTCACGCCCGGCACCCTGAGCCCTGCCGACTACACGACGCCGGAGATGAAGAACTACCGCAGTAGTGACACGATCATGCGATCGATCCTCGAGTATGAGCAATCGAAAGGGATGAACGGGTTCATCCTGCTATTGCACATCGGCACGGCGCCAGAACGTACGGATAAGCTTTACGCAAGATTAGGCGAGTTGCTGGATACTCTCACGGACAAGGGGTATTCCTTCGTTAGAATTGATGGTCTTTTTGAATGAGGAGAACCCTTTGGTCTTGAGATGTATGAGTAACAATCAGTCGATAATCCATCCCTTGTATTTCCATGAGGAGCGGATACCAGTCACTGGCCTGGGGCCTTCAAGCTCCCCTAAAACTCAATTCGCTTAGATTCACTCTTTCCTCCAACCGTCTCCCCCCCGTCACGTCATATTACCTCCATCAAGATCTCCGGATCATCCTTCTGCCAATCGATTGTGATTAATCCAAAATTGTTCTCCATCACCGGACCGTCAATCCTGTTCCCATTGGGCGTGGCAAATCCCCAGGTCGACGTAATTCCGCTGGAGGTCACATCGTACAGCGGGTAAAGACCATCCGCTTCCAGCCTTGAGATTTCGGCGTAATGGACGTCGCCCGAGATAAACACCACACCTTCGGCGCGGGTTTGCTTGATCAGGTCTATCATACGCTTTTGTTCGTGCGGGAAATTGGCCCATGCCTCGTATCCGTTATACGTTATCCCAAACTGGGTACTGGACGCAATGAGTCGAATGTCAGCGGGTTTCTGAAGTTCAGCTTCCAGCCATTGCCATTGAACATCACCGAGCAACGTCGAGTCAGTATTCTCATGAGGCCGGTAGTCAAGGACGTAATCAAATTCATCCCCATCGAACGTGTTTGTTCCGTGCGGCAGCAGGTTATCGCGGAAGGTCCGCAGGTCAAGCACAATAACTTGGAGCGTGTGCTGTGCATCGCGATAGTACTTACTGTAGTAGATTCCGTCCCGATCCGTAACTGCCGGATCAGGAACTCCAAAGAAGTCGAGAAAGATCTGTTTCGATTCTTCTTTAAACGGATAGTGCCTTCCGGAATCGTTCCATCCATAGTCATGATCGTCCCAGGTGGCAAGTACCTCTGTCGATTCCTTCAACTTTTGGAATTCCGGTTTGGCGCCCAGCATGTTATACTTTATCCGGAGCGTATCCATGTTATACGTATCCCCGTAGATGTTGTCTCCGAGGAAAACGAATACACCTGGCCGACGTTGGGCAGCCAGCGCCAGAACGGGTTGATCCTTGTACTGTTCGCCACAAGACCCGAACGCTATCGTGTCAATGATCCGGGTATCATCACCGTTGGAGCATGACGTAGCGACAGCTGTGATGAGCAGGCCAGACAAAGCTATCCAAGAGTACCGCATATCAGTAATTTGTTCTCACAAAGACATTTTTCTCAGTGATTTCAATTGGGTTGTCTATAAACCAGGCGACGAACGCTTCCCATTTCTCCTGGTTCTCGAGGTACCAGGTTTCGAACGCGACCTCGTCTCCCTTCGAGAGGATCCAATAGTTATAGCATTCAAGATGCCCAGCCTCCTGGATCGCCCGCTGATAATCGAATAACACGTTTGGATACTTCTTATTGAACCGGTTGGCAAAATAGTTATCAATAAAGCGCGTGCGAATCTCATTCAGCGAATGGATATCAATCCAACGATGACCAACAACCGCCATCACCAACGATGGTTCATACGCAACGAGACCGAACGGCAGCATTGGTTTCTTCGCATCGGTGGTCACTATGGATTGGCTGAAGCTTATGGAATAGTCTTGTGCTGAATCGCCCTTGTCCGTGATCGTGATCTCACTTTTGTACGTCGCGTAAAGCAGTTGACTCATCTCCTCCGTTCGAGCGGAATTTCTCTCAAGGTTCATGAATATCTCTCCATAGATCATTCCCCAAACCTCATCGTGTGTTTGCAGAAAGAATAATGCCGCGCGATAATAATTCGAAGAATAGGATGGCTCGGCGCGCATTCCCTTTTCATACCATGAAATGGCTTCACTGTAATTTCCGGCGAGCCAGGCCATGTTACCCAGTTCGAGGTGAAGTCTGCCGGAATGGGGAAACCGTTCCAGTCCGCGCTTATAGGTGGCAATGGCCTGGCCCGGATCGCTGGTATAGTCATAGCTGTTGCCGAGCAACTGAAAAATCAGGTCACCGGCATCCGGGTGTTCCGCCAGTTCGGATAAGATGGCGATCACTGTATCATATTGATTGTCGAGGTACCACGCGTAAGCCATCTCATACCGGTATGTAATATCACCAGGGTCCAGGTGGATACACTCCTCCAGGAGTTCAATCGATTCCTGAATGGACCCGTTATCCATCAGTTGGATAGCTTCTCTCAACTTTTCCTGGGCGACGTCACGATTAGTCTGGGCAACGAGGGTGCAGGACAGGCAGACAAGCAAGCTAACAAGAAAAGTTTTCATCGGTACCGTAATTGGTAAACGACGCAATTAACGGAATTTACAGGATGTGCCCGGCAGGGGTTGCCAAAAAATGATGGCGGTTGAAGCGTGGATCAGAAAGCGCAAAGGGTCAATCCCCGTGGAATAATGTTGCATCTCACCCCTGGCGGTCAAATTGCGGGAGGCTCTTGGCAACGTGTGCCAAGGCTGGCGACGCTGTCTTGCAATTTGTTGATACGCTACGTCGGAATGATCTGTGAAGGGCGGGCCTATTTGTCGTCACCT
>CAZIAG010000120.1:0-9487 GCA_964537375.1 uncultured Roseivirgaceae bacterium | reverse complement strand
ACTTGTAAAAGGCGTGTTTCTCCTTGTCGGACTCCAGCTCGCATTCGATCGGCCCGAGTGAATCCTCGCCAACAAGTACGGTGCCGATATCCGCGTCCGGACTGCCGATGGGCAACAGCTGATTGAAATAACGAACGGTAAACCCGACCGTGTCCATATGGGCGAAGATGGCGGTCCGTGGATTTCCGAACTTTAGAAGAATACAGTCTTGCAAGTGATCACCATGAACGACTTCCGGGGTAACCTTCCAGTTCTTTGTTTCCCTGGTGATGTATTCCATCAGGAATGCTTTCATCCTGAACTCCTCCCCGGAGGCGGCCGGTATGTCAATAAGCTGTTTCAGGAGTTTCATGCCGGAGCTTGGAAAAGTTTAGCGTTTCGCAATGTTGCTGAAAATTTGTTTATCCTTGAAGGTCGTTCAGAAAGTTTCTCGTTAATTTTCATCGTGGAAACACGTGCCATGTTTGTTCTAACCGATCACGACTCCATCGGTAGTCAGTTTGTATACGAATTGCGGGACGCAGTCGTCCAACTCGACCGAATGCGATTCCGTCGGAACGTTCAACGGCTGGGAGAAATCCTCGCCTACGAAATATCAAAGTCGCTTCCTTACAGCAGCCAGGATGTGACAACGCCGCTGGGAACCAAACGAATGTCCCTTCCCCGCGAAATGCCTGTTCTCGTTACGATACTGCGGGCCGGTTTGCCGTTCTTTAACGGCTTTCTGAACTATTTCGACGATTCAGACAGTGGGTTCATTGGGGCCTTTCGCCAGGAAAACGAAGAGCACATGACAATAAGATTGGGGTATGCTGCGACTCCAGGCCTGGAGGGTCGGACCGTGATCATGATCGATCCGATGCTCGCCACGGGGAGGTCGGTCGTCGATGCGGTGAATGCCATGGTGAAGAACGGGACTCCACGGCACCTGCACCTCGCTTCCCTGGTGGCGGCGCCTGAGGGAATAACGTTCCTCCGGGAAAACATCAAGATCCCCCACACCCTCTGGACTTGTGCCGTGGATGAACGGCTCAACCAACAATTGTATATCGTTCCCGGGCTCGGCGACGCCGGAGACCTGAGCTTCGGAGCAAAACTTTAGGAAATCAAAAACGCATTTGGTATTAGTGCACCTGCGCTATGTGGGAAGAGATTCTGAAAGCCATACCGATCTATTTTTCGTGTATGTTCAAGTTCATACTTGGACCACTGGGGGGTTTTGCCGCCGGGCTGAGCCTGATCACAACGATCATCACGACCGTGGCCGGTATGATGACAGTGGTCATTTCATTGACGTACTTCGGAAACTGGCTGCGCGAAAAAGTGATATACCGACTGATAAAGAAACCGAAGCGGTTTTCTCCCAGGAGCAAACGGTTTGTTGTGATCTGGAAAAAATACGGACTTCCCGGCGTCGCCCTTTTGACCCCGCTGATCCTTACGCCGATCGGAGGAACCTTGCTGGCCGTTAGTGCGGGTGGTGCGCGTGAGAAGATTGTTTTTTATATGCTGATCAGTGCCATAGTTTGGGCCGTGGTGTTCAGTGTAGCGATTTACTTTTTCGGCCAACAGGTGTTACCGGATTTTGTCAAGCCGTGAGTTCCTGATCACTCCACCGTTTCGTCGGGGAGAACTTCGATGTCGCGAATGAGCACCTTTTTCGCAATGGCCTGACCTGTCTTTGTGGTGGCCAGCCCGCCGAGGGCCGTTTCTTTGTAACGCGTTTCCATGCTGGCGCCGATTTCACCCATCGCTTCGATGACTTCATCGACGGGAATGACGCTGCTGACGTCGGCCAGGGCTATTTGTGCCGAACTGTTGGCGATAGCGGCCGCGCTTGCGTTGCGAACAATACACGGCACCTCTACCAATCCTGCTACCGGGTCACAAACGAGACCGAGCATACACTGCACGGTAATCGCCACGCCATTAAAGATTTGATCGGTATTTCCGCCGAGGCAATAGACGATTGCGCCCGCTCCCATGGCTGCTGCCGTGCCGGTTTCCGCCTGGCATCCACCGACCGCCCCTGCGATAGAGGCCTTTTGTTCCATTATGAGCGCAATCCCCGCGGCAAGCAACATCGCTTCGAGAATTTTTGTGTCATCGATGCCGTGAATTTCCTGCAGCGTCACCAAAACGCCGGGCATGATACCGCTTGCACCGGCCGTTGGTGCAGCGACCACCCGACCCATACACGAGTTTACCTCTTTGGCCGCCAGTGCGCGTGACACCAGCTGCTGAAACTCCTTTGACAGCACGGCCTTCGGGTAGCGGTAGACTTTCTTTGCGCCGTTGTTGACCATGCCCGATCGGGATGTCATGTCCTCTTCCAGGCCGGTTCGCACAGCATCCTTCATCACGTTCCATGCAGTTGCCAGGCCGTCCCAAATTTGCTGCTCGGTGCGACCTTTCTGTTTGCGTTCGTATTCAGTCACGGCCTGGACCAGCGACATGTCGTTGGTCTCACAGTAGGTTTTCCAACCGTGAAAAGAGTCGAAGAGAAATGACATATGGCTCCCTTTTTCAATGGCAAGTTCGGGTATTCGATATCGCAAAACAAACGATTCGATGCTGTTCAAACGTTTGAGGCAGGGCTTTCGTTCACGCTGATTATTGACGGCAAAAGGTGCGATTAAGTCCATGACACCCGTTGAGGCGAAGGAATTCTTTTTGACCGCTGGCGGACGCCGTTGTACAGTCTCAGTGCACCACCAAAAGAAGAAATGCGCCAAACGCCGCCCCTGGGCCGATTAATCATACTGGCATGGTGATCGCTAAATCTTCCGTCAACTTAATTCTGCGACATGCTGAAAAATTTTTTCAAAGTCGTCTTTCGTTACATCGTTCGCAATCGGTTTTTTGCCGGACTTAACGTGGCCGGTCTATCTATTGGTACTGCCAGTTGCATTGTGATCTTCCTCTTCGCGAAGAACGAACTATCCTACGACCGCTTTCACACGGATGGAGATGCGATCTATCGATTGATCCGGGTGTCACAGATCAACGGGATGCCATACAATATCGGGATAACTTCCGGTCCATTTGCAGAAGCCATCCTTCATGACTACGAAGGGCGCGTCGCTGCGGCAACACGGGCACTACCGTTCAACAGCCTCATCCGCTACGGCGAAAAGGCGTTTATTGAAGAGAAGCTTCTGCTGGCCGACAGTAATTTCTTTTCATTCTTTTCCTATCCGTTGGAAAAGGGAAATGCGTCAACTGTCCTGAATAAGCCGAATACGGTGGTCATATCTGCGGCGTTTGCTGAAAAATATTTTGGTGATGAAGATCCGATCGGTAAGACTTTGAGAATGGACGAGGAGTATGACCTGGAAGTCACTGGCGTAATCGCTTCGCTACCAGGCAACACACATCTTCAGTTTGATGCCGTTGCGTCGATCGGGCTTGTACGGTCCGAGTCATGGCTCACCGAATGGTGGTCGAATTCTTTTTACACGTATGTCAAGGTTCCGGACAGGGAAGACGCGGAATTCCTGGATGCCGCGTTCCCGGCGTTTATGGATAGGTACTTCGGTGATGACTTTGCCCGTGTCGGGAATAAGATCGGCCTGAAACTTGAACCGTTGCGTGATATCTATTTCCACTACGACACTCGCTATGAGAATAACGTATTGCATGGCGATCGCCGTTACGTGTACGTGTTTGCCACGGTAGGGTTGATGCTGATGCTGTTGGCAGCGATCAATTATGTAAACCTGGCGACGGCGCAACTGTCCAGGAGTGCCAAAGAGGTGGGTGTTCGAAAGACATTGGGGTCCTCACGCATCAACGTGGCTACCCGGTTTCTTTCGGAATCATTTTTACTTTGTCTCATCTCGTTGATCATCGGTGCAACCATCGCCGAAACGACGATTCCCGTATTCAACGCTGCATTCGGCCTGTCGATTCCCAGCATGACGCAAGACGCTGTCGTTTGGTTGTTCCTTTTTGGGTTATTGATCGTTGTTTCTCTGGCCGCGGGTGCGTATCCCGCCCTGATGCTTTCGGGTTTTCGCCCGGCTCGCGTGTTGAAGGGAGAAGTGCGGGACGGTTTTCAGTTTCTTTTCCTCAGGAGGGCGCTCGTTGTACTACAGTTCGGTGTCTCGGTGTTTATGATTATTTCCACACTGTTTGTAAGCAACCAACTCCGGTTCATGCGGGAGAAAGACCTTGGTTTCAATTCGGAAGCACTGGTTGTGGTTGACGTGAACAACGATGCCATGGGCCGCGCCAGGCGTTCGTTCAAGGAGGAGCTGTTGCGACGCGAGACCGTACACAGTGCTTCGGTGACATCGGGTTATCCCGGGGGCTTTTATGATGCCACCACGGTAAGTATCCAGGGCGAGGAGGAGACGATGCGCATGCGTACGCTTTGGTGCGATGAAGACCTGATGGATGCGATGGGATTGTCGATGGTGGCGGGCAGATTTTTCTCCGATGACTTTCCTGCCGACAGCACCTCGTCTGTGTTGTTGAATGAGACGGCCGTTAGACAGTTGGGCTGGACCCCCGATGAAGCGCTGGGAAAGCGATTGTTGCTGACCTACTTCGATAGTACGTACAAAGAGATCGTTGGAGTGGTAAAAGATTACCACTTTATGTCAGTGAAAGAAAAGATTGAGCCGATGGTGATTTCATATCATTCCCGCCGAGGCAACATCCTGGTGAAAATATCAACCGCTGATATTCCGGGGGCAATCGCTGACCTTCAACAAACGTGGGATGCGTATGGAACGGGATTCCCGCTGACGTTCACCTTTATTGATGATGTGATGCAGCGTCTATACGTGGCGGAGGTCCGGCAAGGAAAAGTCTTTACGATCTTTTCCGTGATCTCACTGGTTATTGCGTGTCTTGGTATCCTGGGACTGGCATCGTACATAGCGGCGCAGCGCACAAAAGAGATTGGCATTCGCAAAGTAATGGGAGCGACCACCAGGCAGGTGTCGGTGTTGCTGATGAGAGATCTCTTGCGACTGGTCCTGATCGCCAGTGTGCTCTCGATTCCGCTCGTTTACGTTGCCATCGAAAAATGGTCGCAGAACTTTGCTTATCGAGTTCCGTTGAATGCGGGACTTTTTGTCGTGGGTGCGATGTTGGTCATTGGTCTTGCCATGCTCATTGTAGGTATCAACGCTTCGCGTGCAGCCATGCAAAATCCGGCATTGTCCCTGAGACGCGAATAGCACACGGGGAACCCGGAACCTAAATCGGTGACGCCAGAACGGATGTTGAAGGAAGACAGGGGATTGAAAACAGCGCCAAACCGATGGGTGCGTCTCCCGGCCCTGGGGGTTATGGGAAGGCGGTCTTTTGAAGGAACTGATACAGGGTGTTCACACTTTTCTGACTTCTGAATATCTGAACTTTGAAAGTTACATCGTTTTACACCACTCCAGGATCTGAGGATACAAGCTGACGATGTCCGGAGTATCACTAGCCGTGTACAGTTCGATCAGCCTGTCGTTGAATTCCCGGAACCGGGAGAAACCCCGCCACTCGACCATTTGTTTTTCAACGCGTTCTTTTATTTCATTGAACGTGGAATCATCATAGGTATCGAGGGCGTAAAGGCAGAACACCGACCACGTCATGTATTCATTGAAGACCGCGTAGCCGTTGTTATATCCCCGTGAGAGTTTGTCGACGGTCCACTTTGATCGGTCTTGAAAAATCGCATTGATCTCCCGGATGAATTTGTCGCTAACCGGATTAATGTAGTTGTGATCAATCTCGGTGAACACGACGCGACTCATCAAAGCCTCCTTCATCGGGTCTGAAAATTCCTCACTTTCGATCGGTCCGCAGACAAACATGACTGATTGCCTGAAGCCCTTTTTCGCAAACCGGTTAGTCGAGTGAGAACCATTGACGAGCGGGGAGAACGTTATCCAGTAGTGGTCATAACGAGCCGGGAATCGCTCTTCCAGCCATTTCCATTGTTTGTCGACGGGCATCTGCTGACTGGCGAGGCGGATGAGTTCCGAATATCGTGATTGATGTTTCCGATAGAATTCACGGAAACTACTCTTTCGGGAGAAGTCCTCCAACGCGGACACCAACGGCTCGACGTAATTAGTGGTAGTCCAGTTGAGTTGGTCATACGTGGTAGCCTTTGCGATGCGATCCTGGTCGTCAAAGTGGAATCCGCACGCATCCATCTTCACGTGTGCATAAAGACCCTTATCAAGGAGGTCGTTGACCTTCGCAACGACAGGATGATCTCGGTACTTCCTGAAGTGGTTCATCACTTCATCGTAGTAAGGTGTGTCGTGCATGACCATGTTTTTGTCACCCTGGCCAATGGGTGAAATGGCAACCACAACAAGAACCAGTTCCTGTACCTCGGGGATCTCCAGGCGCCATTTGCCTTTGCTCTCTTCAATGTATTCATCACAGGGCGTAAAGGGCTGTCGACAACTGTGCGCGGTGATCGACGCGATGATAATCACAATGAGGAGCGATTTCGCGGTGCGCGTGAACAAGGTCAAACGGAAAAAAATCGGCGAAAGCGTTGTTTTGCAACCGCTCATCATTCAGTGAAGATAGCGGCTTCCCCTACAAAAAGACAGCGCAGCACGTTATGGTTGCATCGGATGAACCTTGCCCGAGGCGCTAAAATCCCACTTCCCCGAGGACTTCCGCCTTTTCCAGGACATAGATCATTTGGTCGGGATCGGCGTCGTTAAGACGAAGTATGTCGCTGATCTCAACGGGTTTGTCCGTATAATTGACCATCCCGTCGGTAAAGACTTCAACCACCGTTTCCGGTCCGCCGACGCCACAAAAGAAGCACGCGTTCAGCGGCAACGACGAGAACATGAAGTGGTCGCTCTTCATTCCGTTGTCGAACGGCACCATATATCCGGGCAGCGTGACTTTCTTTCCATTCAATGCCTTTACGTCCGACGTGAACACTGGTTTGTCGTATTCGCCCAGATCATCCTGCGCTTTCACGAACGTGATGTTGTACAACTTCGGCCAGATCAGGGATGGGAATCCCTGGTAGGTGCTCTTCTGCGCCAAAGCGGGCGTGACGAATACAAACAGCAGGAAAAATAAAAAGTGACCTCGATTCATGTGTCTAAATGTTCAGGTGTTCATGCTCAGCACGGCCATTGTTGTGAAGCGAAGGCTCCCCCGCGGCGTGCATTCTCAATTCTTGCGCATGACGGCGTGACGCGATCCTTTGGAGACGACACATCAATGATGCCAATCGCCCTTACGCAGGAACGTTTTCTTCCCGTCCGGAATACATTTCTATGGGCAGACAGCTGCAAACGAGGTTCCGGTCGCCATACGCGTTGTCGATGCGACTCACCGATGGCCAGAACTTCATTTCCGCGACAAAAGGCAGCGGGTATGCCGCTTTTTGGCGACTGTACGGCCTGTTCCATTCATCCGCGGTTACGATGGCTGCCGTATGCGGTGCGTTCTTGAGTACGTTGTTCTCGCGATCGGCTTTGCCTTCTTCGATCTCGCGAATCTCGTTGCGTATTTCGATAAGCGCATCGCAGAAGCGGTCCAGTTCTTCCTTGGGCTCGCTCTCGGTAGGTTCAATCATCAACGTACCGGCTACCGGGAACGACACCGTCGGCGCGTGGAAACCATAGTCCATGAGCCGCTTGGCGATATCTTCAACTTCGATACCGACCTTTTTGAAGTCGCGGCAATCGACGATCATCTCGTGCGCGCAGCGTCCGTTGGCGCCTGCATAAAGTATCTTGTAATGACCTTCGAGTCTCGCCTTGATGTAGTTTGCGTTCAGAATGGCGTACCGCGTGGCGTTGGCGAGGCCTTCCGCTCCCATCATCGCGATGTAGGCGTACGAGATGGTGAGAATGCTGGCACTACCCCACGGCGCAGCAGACACGGCATTGATTGCTTCTTTTCCGCCAGTCTGCACTACCGCATGGCCGGGCAGAAAGTCCTTCAGCTTGTCATTGACGCAAATGGGACCCATGCCAGGACCGCCCCCACCATGGGGAATGCAGAATGTTTTGTGAAGATTCAAATGACAGACGTCGGCACCGATGCTGGCGGGTGAAGTCAATCCCACCTGCGCATTCATGTTGGCACCGTCCATATACACGAGACCCCCGTTACGGTGAATGATCTCACAAATCTCGGTGATCGCTTCCTCAAACACGCCATGCGTTGAAGGGTAGGTGACCATCAAACATGCGAGCGTCTCGCGATACTGCTCCGCTTTTTGTCGGAGATCCTCAACGTCTATCTTTCCGTTCGCATCCGACTTTACCACAACGACGTTCATACCTGCCATAACCGCACTGGCGGGATTCGTGCCGTGTGCCGACGCGGGGATCAACACTACGTTGCGATTGGCGTCCTGGCGACTTTGATGATAAGCGCGAATAACCATAAGTCCGGCGTATTCGCCCTGCGCTCCGCTGTTCGGCTGCAACGACACACCCGTAAACCCGGTGATCTCCTTAAGCCAACCTTCAAGATTTTTGATGAGTTCGGCATAACCCTGAACCTGGTCAGCAGGGGCGAATGGGTGAAGGTCTGCAAACTCCGGCCAGGTGAGGGGAATCATCTCGGTGGTCGCGTTGAGCTTCATGGTACAAGAGCCGAGAGAGATCATCGAGTGAACCATGGAGAGGTCCTTGTTCTCCAATCGTTTGATGTACCGGAGCATTTCGTGTTCGGAATGATGCGCGTTGAATACCGGGTGCGTGAGGTACGATGTAGTGCGCACCAACGAAGAGGGCCAGCGAATTTCCTGTCCGTTAGCGGCAACCGAAGCGGCGGTCTTTCCGGATGCTGATGCAAAAACGTTTACGATATCTTCGACATCGGCAATGGATGTTGTTTCGTCGAGGGAAATACCAATGTGCTTGTCGTCGATGTATCTGAAATTGATCTCTTTTTTCAAAGCCTCTTTTTCGACGGCCTTTGCATCGGAGACCTCAATCTTAAGCGTGTCAAAATAGTTTTCGTTTAGTTGTTTGAGTCCCAATGCTTTCAGGCGTGATTCCAACTCCCGGGTGAGGCCGTGAATGCGTCCGGCAATTTTGCGCAGACCCTGGGGGCCGTGATAGACGGCGTACATACCCGCGATGACGGAAAGGAGAACCTGCGCCGTACAGATGTTGGAGGTAGCCTTTTCCCGGCGAATGTGTTGCTCCCGGGTTTGAAGGGCCATACGGTAACCCGGATTGCCGGAAGCGTCTACCGAGGCACCGATGATCCTTCCGGGAATCTGGCGCTTGAACTCTTCCCGCGTCGCGAAGAACGCCGCATGGGGTCCGCCGAAGCCCATGGGTACGCCAAATCGCTGGGATGATCCAACAACCACATCAGCACCCATTTCGCCAGGGGCTTTCACCAACAAAAGACTCATCAGGTCGACCGCCAGAGTAACGGCGATTTCCTTAGCATGTGCCGAAGCGATGAGGTCGGTGTCGTCTTTCAGGGTACCATCGTCGCCCGGATTCTGAACGAGGATTCCGAAAAGATT
>CAZIAG010000119.1:2740-9491 GCA_964537375.1 uncultured Roseivirgaceae bacterium | reverse complement strand
CACCCAGGCTGAACCCGGCCAGCGCGAATTGGGTTATAGCGTTCTGTTCGAGGAAAATGCGCATGGTCTCAGACCATTCCGCTTTCCCGAGCGGTGTCTCGCCATGCGCCCAGGTACTCGTTCCATGAAAATAGAGGTCGAAGATATATAGGGTGTATTGGTCGGACAGTGATCTGGCGATGTTTTCAAAGGCAGAGCGGTCTTGTCCGAATCCGTGAAAGACCAGGAGAGTTTCCGGGCCGCGGCCCACTTTGGCATAGTGAAGACTGCTGCCCCTGACGTGAATGAAATGGTCGTGTACCATGGCCGGCAGTCAACTTTACGCAAATTTTGACGTTTCATAAAATATTCCATCACGAAGGCCGTCTCCGTTCAAAAGGAGCGAGCCTATGAACCTGGCTATGCAGATAAAGGAGCAGACATTTCTGAAGGAGAAGGACCGGTTGCTGAGTTTTATCCGCAACCGGGTATCGTCTACCGAGGAAGCTGAGGACATTCTCCAGGATGTGTTCTATCAGTTCGTCGCCGGGTTCGACACCATCGAGTCTATCGACCGGGTCACGTCCTGGCTGTTTTCCGTGGCCCGCAACAAGATCATCGACCGATACAGGCGTGAGGCATCACGACCGCAGCGTACCGATTTTACATGGCAAGCCGGGGAGGACGACGGGCCGATTTCCTTGCAGGAGATCCTTCCCGATCTCGGCAACTCTCCCGAAGACCAATATTTCAAGGAGTTGCTCTGGGATACCGTGATGGAGGCCCTGGATGAATTGCCCGCCGAACAGCGCGACATCTTTATTCAGAACGAAATGGAGGAGCGCAGCTTTCGGGAAATCGCCGAAGAGACCGGGGTGTCCATCAATACGCTTCTTTCCCGAAAACGTTATGCGGTGCTTGCGCTGCGAAAGAAACTGCAACGGCTTTACGACGAATTGTAAATAAAAAATATTAGCTATGAAAAAGGGTTTGCGCATATTGAAATGGATCGCTGTTGGCGCCCTCTTCTTTGCACTGTTTGGCTGGATTACCATGCTCCTGTGGAACTGGCTCGTCCCCGCATTATTTAATGGACCCGTCATCGGGTTCTGGCAGGCTCTCGGGCTGCTGCTCTTATGTAAAATCCTGTTCGGTGGCTTTGGGGGTAAGCACGGTGGTGGCCGAGGTCATTGGAAGCACCGCTATTATGAAAAGTTGTCGCGGATGACACCGGAAGAGCGGGAGCGGTTCAAAGCCCGCATGCGCGATAAATGGTGCTCGCCCGGAAATGATTCCGGTACTTCCACAAACGTTTGAGGTACTTTTTCAAAAAAAATACCGACGAAAACAGAACCCAAGCCCCTGGAAAGCGTATAAGGAAACGTTGGAAACTTTTTTTAGATCAGGAGTTTCCATAGCTTTGCGCCCCATGATTGAAGAAGAACAAGTACGCGACAAAATATTACGAGCAGCGGAGGAGCTTTTTCTGAAGTATGGGGTCCGAAGCATCTCAATGGATGACATCGCCCGTCACCTGGCGGTCTCCAAGAAAACATTGTACCAGCACTTCGCCGACAAGGAAGACATTGTAGTGATGGCCTGCACGGCCCACCTGGCACGCAACGCGAAGAGCTTTGAAGAAATCCGGTCGACGGCCCGGAACGCCATCGAAGAACTGGCGATGATCTCCATCGGCATCAAGGAGATGATGAGGAATATGAATCCATCGCTGCTCTTCGACTTGCAGAAATACCACCCACGGGCGTGGAAAGAATGGGTTGAACACAAGGAACGATTTATTCGCAACTCGGTTGTGCGGAACATTAAACAAGGTATCAAGGAAGGTTACTTCAGGCCGGAGATCGACCCGGAGATCGTTGCCAGCGTGCGGCTTGAATTGATTCAACTGGCGTTCAACGAAGAGATTTTTCCGCGCGACCGCTTCAGGCTGCCGGACGTCCAGATGCAGATCTTCGACCACTTCGTATTCGGACTGGTGACCGACAAGGGGAGAAAGTTGTATCAAAAATATAAAGAAGCAAACCATCATCAATTGACAACGACCAACTAATATGAAACGCTTAAACCTGATTATTGCCATATTATTGATTGGTGCTGTTACGCCTTCAATTGCGCAGGAACAAAACACCTTTACGCTTGAGGAGTGTATTCAGTACGCGTTGGAAAATTCTCCGACGGTGAAGAATGCCTCGATCGACGAGGACATCGCCGATGCGCGCGTAAAGGAAACCCGCGGTATCGGTTTACCCCAGATCGACGGCTCCGTTGCCCTTCAGCACAATGAACGGCTGCCGAGGTTCTTTATGCAATACAATCCCGACGACGCGGGTTTCTTCGATCTCAGCGGGATCCCGGGAATTCAACCCGGCGATGTTGTATCGCTTCAGAACTTCTTCCAGTTGAAAAGCGCAGGGAATGCATCCCTTACGGTGACGCAATTACTTTTCAATGGGTCGTACCTGGTGGGCCTGCAGGCAGCCAGCGCTTACCGCGACTTGTCGTCAAAGATGAGCGTTCAGACGCGGGAGAATATCACGGAGTTGGTCACGAAGGCCTACTACAACGTGCTGATCAACAAGGACAGGATCAACCTGTTCGACGTGAACATTCAGCGGGTGGATTCATTGTTGAAGACGACGAAGGCGCTCCATCAGAACGGCTTCGCCGAATCCATCGACGTCGACCGTATTCAGGTGACGCTGAACAACCTGACGACGGAACGGGACAATTTCAGGAACCTGCAGCAATTGGGCCTTCAATTGTTGAAGTTCCAGATGAATTATCCGATGGATCAACCGTTGACGGTAGAGGGTGACATCGCTTCACTCGAGATCGATCCTGAATTGCTTGCGCAGTATTCCGCCGAGTGGGATTATTCACAGCGTTCGGATTACCGTATCCTGGAGTCGAATCGCAAGCTTCAGCAACTGAACGTGAAAAACAAGATGGCAGAATCCCTTCCAACGTTGGCAGCTTTCGCAAACCTCGGTTATTCGACACAGTCGCCGGATATCGGCGGGTTGTTTAAAACCGAAAGCAACGTGGAGGACAATGGAATGGTCGGCCCCGACAAGTGGTATCCGTCGTCGTCGTTCGGCATTAGTCTGAACATTCCGATCTTCAGCGGCTTGCAGCGCACCTATCGTATGCAGCAGGCGCGTTTGGAACTGCAAAAGATTGAGAATGGCTTCACCACGCTGAAGTCTGCCATCGACCTCGAGATCAAGACCGCGGCGATCACTTATCAGAACGCCGTCAACTCGCTGGCCGCGCAGGAGGCAAACCGCAGGCTGGCGGAGAACGTCGCGCGGGTTACGAAAATCAAATACGAACAGGGTGTCGGCTCAAATCTGGAAGTGATCGACGCGGAAAGCGCACTGAAGGAAGCCCAGATCAATTATTACAACGCTTTGTACGCGGCACTTGTGGCAAGGGTAGACCTTGACAAAGCGTATGGAAAACTCAACCCTGATAACAATCAAACCAACTAGTCATGACCGCTAAACCGTTACATATGAAATCTACTTTTTATACCAGAATCGCTGTTGTGGTTGTCGCCGCCGTGGTGGCCGCCTGCAGTGCGGCTACGCCGGATGAAAAAGAGGAACGCCTGAAAAAACTGAAAGAGCAACAGGCCGCCCTTGCGGAGGAGATCAGTAAACTGGAGGAGGAAATCGGCACATCGAACACGGATTCGGCCGCAACAGACGAGAACATTAAAACTAAGGCTGTCGGCGTGCAGGTCCTGGAAGCACGGCAATTCAACCATTACGTGCAAACCCAGGCCCAGGTTGAATCCGACAATAACGTGCTGGTCAGCGCGCGCTCAATGGGTGTGGTGACCAATGTATATGTCAACGAGGGTGCCCGGGTTAACAAAGGACAAGTACTCGCACAAATCGACAACTCCGTGATTCTGCGCAGCATTGAGTCGATGAAGGCGCAGCTGGAGCTCGCGAGTTCGGTCTATGAGCGCCAGAAGAACCTCTGGGATCAAAAGATAGGCACGGAAGTGCAGTATCTGCAGGCGAAGACCAACAAGGAAAGTCTCGAGAAGCAGTTGGCAACACTTCAGGAGCAAAACGAAATGACCCGTATTACGGCTCCGTTCGCCGGGGTGGTAGACCGCGTCTCCGTCAAGGTGGGTGAGAACATCGCTCCGGGAATGCCTGCCGTCCGGGTCGTGAATAACGACGACCTGAAGCTCACGGCTAAGATCTCTGAGGCATACGTGACTCGTGTGAAGAAAGGTGACCGCGCCGTCGTGGATGTCGTTGAGCTCGGCAAACAGTTTGAAACGAAGGTGACCTTCGCAGGACGCACCATTGATCCGCTGTCCCGTACGTTCGATGTGGAAGTTTCGCTTCCCAGCGATCCCGACCTCCGTCCCAACATGACAGCTACGGTTCGCATCATCTTCCAGACAGAGGAGAATGCCGTGGTAATTCCCGTGGGTGCAATCCAGAACATCAACGACGAAAAGGTGATCTACATCGCTGAAAAGGATGGAAAGAACCTTAAAGCTCGTCGGAAGGTGGTCACCGTTAAGGGTGTATACGGCGGCATGGCGTCCGTTGAAGGCGTGAAGCCTGGAGATACGCTCATCACCGTTGGCTTTCAGTCGCTCAACGAGGGCGATTTCATAAAGATATAATTGTTTGGCCACCGCTTCCTTCGCGAGGCGGTGGGCAAATACCTCGGACCCGTTGCCCGGACCGGTGTGACGGTGACTAACCGATAACGTTACCTGATATGAAAGACATCGAAAAAGAATTCAAAGCCACCAGTTGGGCTATCGACAATAAGGTCGCGATCTACGTGGCGACCATCATTATCTGCTTCCTGGGGGTAATCACCTACAACCGATTGCCGAAGGAAAACTTTCCGGAGGTGGTGTTCCCGCAGATCTTCGTGGCGACGCCCTATCCCGGCTCGCCGACCGATATCGAAAACCTGATCACCAAACCGATCGAAAAGGAACTCAAGTCGATCACGGGCGTTACCAAGATTTCGAGTAACTCAATCCAGAATTTTTCAAGCATCATCGTCGAGTTTGAGACGGACATTGACGTTACGGAGGCCCGAAGAGATGTGCAGGATGCCGTTGATCGGGCTAAAAATGAGATGCCGCAGGATCTGCCGGATGAACCTATGGTCTTCGAAATCGATCTTTCGCAGATTCCGATTATGTATGTAAACCTTTCCGGCGATTTTGATCTTCAAACGATCAAGCGATATGCCGAAATGATGCAGGATCGCATCGAGGCGATGCCGGAAATACGCAGGGTGGACATCATTGGTGCCCTGGACCGAGAGATTCAGATCAACGTCGACATGTACAAAGCTGCGCTGGCGGGCGTCGATTTCTCCGACATCCAGGCAGCCGTTGCTTCGGAAAACGTGTTGATGCCCGGGGGGCAGGTTTCCGAGGGCGGACTTAAACGTTCGTTGAATGTTTCAGGAGAATATAAGAGCGCCGAAGAGATCGCCAATACCGTTGTTGGATCGATCAAGGGGGGCAAAGTATACCTGAAAGATATCGCCGAAGTGGTTGACTCACACAAGGAACAGGAAAGTTTTGCCCGACTGAACAAGAAGAATGTCGTCACGCTGAGTATCGTGAAGCGCGGGGGAGAGAACCTGATCGATGCGGCGGACCAGATCAACGAGATCGTTGCAGAATACAAAGCCAATATTCTGCCGTCGGCCATGAACGTAACGGTCACCAACGACCAGTCGGAAACTACGCGCGTGACGTTGCACGACCTGATCAACACAATCATCATCGGCTTTATCCTTGTGACGGTGATCCTCATGTTCTTTATGGGGGTGACGAACGCGATCTTTGTCGGATTGTCGGTGCCGATCTCCAGTTTCATCGCCTTCCTGGTGTTTCCGGGTATCGGCTTTGCGCTCAATATGATGACGCTGTTCTCGTTCCTCCTCGCGTTGGGGATCGTTGTGGATGACGCCATCGTGGTAATTGAGAACACACACCGCGTATTCGATAATGGAAAAGTTCCGATTAAGAAGGCAGCGAAAATCGCGGCCGGTGAAGTGTTCCTCCCGGTTTTGACCGGTACACTCGTCGTACTCGCCCCGTTCGTGCCGCTGGCGTTCTGGCCGGGCGTTATCGGAAAGTTCATGATGTACTTGCCGATTACACTGATCATCGCCCTTCTGGCCTCGTTGCTGGTGGCGTATATCATCAACCCGGTGTTCGCGGTCGACTTCATGAAACCGCATGAACACGATGAGCATACCAAGCCGAAGTTTTCGCGTGGATTCAAAGTCACCACCGTCATCTTTGCGGGTATCGCCCTCGTGTCCTATATGATTCACGTAGGGCTCGGCAACTTTGTCGTCTTCATTTACCTGCTGTACGCGTTGCATCATTTTGTGCTCAAGCAGGCGATTTCTTCCTTCCAAACTTCCGTATGGCCGAAGGTGCAGAATGGATACAAAAGGATTGTGGACTGGTGTCTGAATGGCTACAAACCCGTGGTAATTGTCGTGGCGGTGATTTTGCTCTTCTTTGGGTCGTTCGCATTCTTTGGCTACCGTAATCCTCCTGTGGTGTTCTTCCCAACCTCGGATCCGAACTTTGTCTACACATACATTCGCATGCCCATTGGGACTGACCAGGTGGTTACAGACTCTGTCGCGCGGATAGTGGAGGATAGGATCATCGAGACGTTAGGAAAGGATAATCCTGTGGTGGCATCCGTGATCACCAACGTGGCAAAGAACG
>CAZIAG010000119.1:0-2730 GCA_964537375.1 uncultured Roseivirgaceae bacterium | reverse complement strand
GTGAGAATCCTTTTGAAAGCGGCGAGCAGGCATATCCACACCTGGCCAAGGTGGAGGTGGCATTTGTGAAATATGCTGAACGAAACGGAGAACGAACCAGCGTTTACCTCGACAACATTCGGGAAGCCGTGAAGGGCATTAACGGTGCCGAGATCTCCGTCGATAAGGAGCAGAATGGTCCGCCAACGGGTAAGCCGATTAATATAGAGATCGCTGCTGAAGAGCTCGACGTGCTCGTGAAGACGGCTGATGAAATTCACAGATCGCTTGTCGCACAGCAAATACCCGGCGTTGAAGAACTCAAATCGGATTTCGAAAGCAGCAAACCGGAGATCGTCATCAAGATCGATCGGGAGAAAGCGAACCGGGAAGGAATTTCGACTTTCGCCATTGGCAATGCACTGAACACGGCGATCTATGGTAAGGAGATTTCGAAATTCAAGGACGAGAACGACGACTACCCGATCCAGCTTCGTGTCGCAGAAAGGCAACGCAACGATGTCAACGCCCTGATGAACCTGCCCATCACTTACCGCGATATGGGTATGGGGGGCGTAGTCAGGCAAGTCCCGCTGTCAGCGGTTGCCTCAGTCGAATATACCAACAGCTATTCCGGTATAAAACGTATTGACCAGAAACGCGTGGTGACATTGTCGTCGAACGTGCTCGGTGGATTTACACCTAACGAGGTAGTCGCCGATATCCAGAACCGGTTGAAAGAGTTCGATCTTCCGGAAGGCGTCACGGTGAAGATGACCGGCGAACAGGAGGAACAAGCAGAGACGATGGGCTTTCTGATGCTTGCCTTCGGGCTTGCCGGCGCCCTGATGTTTATGATCCTCGTGCTACAGTTCAACTCCGTAAGCAAGCCGTTGATCATCCTGTCGGAAATTCTGTTTAGTATCATCGGTGTGCTGATCGGCTTCTCAATCTTTAAGATGGAGATGTCAATCGTGATGACAGGAGTGGGTATTATGGCCTTGGCAGGATTGGTTGTGAGGAATGGTATTCTCCTTGTCGAGTTTACCGACCTGTTGCGCAGTCAGGGCGTAGAGTTGAAGCAAGCTATCGTAGAGGCGGGGCGCACCAGGATGACGCCTGTGTTGCTGACGACCATGGCGGCATCGCTGGGTCTCATCCCTCTCGCGGTTGGCGTCAATATGGATTTCGTCAGCCTGTTCACGGAATTGAATCCGCACCTGTATCTCGGTGGTGATAACGCCGATTTCTGGAGACCGTTGTCCTGGACGATGATCTTTGGTCTCTGGTTCGGAACGTTCCTGACATTGGTGTTGGTGCCCGTTCTCTATCTCCTCGCGGCACGTCTGAAGGAGCGGATTTTCGGATACCGACCGGCGGACGACGCGGCACAGGCGGTCGTTACCCATTGATGAACTAAAAACGCGGAAAAGTCGTCTTAACCCTTAAGGCGGCTTTTCCCTTTTTTTTATGATTGCAAGGATGATCACTTTCCTTTTATTTCTGATAGTTTTCCTGCTGATAGACATCTATCTCTATCAGGCCATCATCACGGTAACGAAAGAAATTCCGGCACCGTGGCGGGCGATCCTCCGGGGTGCTTACTGGACTCCCACTGCGCTTGCCGCGGCCGCGCTGCTGTGGTTGAATTTCGGAGACCCGTATGTCGCAGGACCGTCCGTGAGGAGTTGGGTATTTACCGGGCTGTTTGCAACCTACCTGTCAAAGACCTTCGGTATTATCGTCTTGTTTTTCGATGATATCGGAAGGGGAATTCGCTGGGTCGCTGAACTATTTTCTTCGAAACCGAAAGGAGAGTCGTTGCCCGGCGACGCAATTTCGCGGTCGGAATTCCTCTCCAGGACTGCCCTCATTGCCGCCAGCATTCCGTTTGGGACGATGGCGTATGGGATACTTTCCGGCGCCCACGACTACCGCGTGCGTCGGGTTACCGTCGCACTCCCCAACCTTCCCAGGTCGTTTGATGGAATTAAGATTGGTCACATTTCGGACATTCACTCAGGAAGTTTCTTCAACAAGACTGCGGTCAAGGGTGGTGTCGAAATGCTGATGGCCGAAAAACCCGACCTCATATTCTTTACAGGCGATCTCGTCAACAACGAGGCAAAGGAAGTAAAGGACTACATCAATATTTTCGACAAGTTCAGAGCGCCCCTGGGCGTGTTCTCCGTGACTGGTAATCACGACTATGGTGATTATTATCATTGGGAAAGTGAGATGGCCAAGCGACGCAACTTCCGCGACTTGATGGAAGCGCACCGTTTGCTGGGTTTTCGTCTTCTTATGAATGAAAACCAAACGATCGAGATGGGAGGTGATAAGATCGCCATCATAGGAAACGAGAATTGGGGAGGCGGTCGGTTTTCGAAGTACGGTCAACTTGCGAAAGCGCACAAAGGCACAGAGGAAGCTGCCGTGAAACTTTTGCTGTCGCACGATCCGAGTCATTGGGATGCGCAGGTCCGTCCTCAATACAACGACATTGATATCCAATTCTCCGGACATACCCACGGCTTCCAGTTTGGGGTTGAGATTGGTAATTTCAAATGGAGTCCGTCGCAGTATGCGTACAAGCAATGGGCAGGATTGTATCGCGAGGGAACGCAGTATCTGTACGTCAACCGGGGATTCGGTTACCTCGGTTACCCGGGACGAATAGGCATGCCGCCGGAGTTGACTGTCATGGAATTGAAGCGCGCGTAAGGTTACGTCCCGGGCTTTCCCGCTGGC
>CAZIAG010000118.1:628-9544 GCA_964537375.1 uncultured Roseivirgaceae bacterium | reverse complement strand
AAGAAAAAGGATGACACCCACAGAATGGCTGAAGCAAACAAGGCATTTTCACATTTCAGATTCTAATTATTTCCTGATTAAATAAATGGCAAGAGATCTAAGATTGACCAGAAATATCGGTATCGCGGCTCACATCGATGCTGGGAAGACCACTACGACCGAGCGCATACTTTATTATTCTGGTGTCAGCCACAAAATCGGCGAGGTGCACGAGGGTGCTGCCACAATGGACTGGATGGAGCAGGAGCAGGAGCGCGGGATAACCATCACGTCGGCTGCAACAACCGTATATTGGAACTATCGCGGCAATAAATACCATGTCAATATCATTGATACGCCCGGTCACGTTGACTTTACCGTTGAGGTGAACCGTTCGCTTCGCGTACTTGATGGACTTGTCTTCCTGTTTAGTTCCGTCGACGGCGTCGAGCCGCAGTCGGAGACGAACTGGCGCCTGGCAGATAATTATAAGGTTGCCCGCATTGGATTCGTCAACAAGATGGACCGCGCCGGCGCAAACTTTTTGGAGGTTTGCAAGCAGGTGAAAGAGAGGTTGGGTAGCAACGCGGTTGCTCTTCAGCTGCCTATTGGTGCGGAGGAGAACTTCCGCGGTGTGGTGGACCTCGTGAATAACCGTGGAATTATTTGGAACGAGCATGATAAGGGGATGACCTATGAGGTAGTACCGATCCCTGACGATATGCTCGAAGACGTTAAGGTATACCGGGAAAAACTGCTCGAAGCGGTCGCGGAATACGACGAGTCGTTGATGGAGAAGTTTTTCGAGAATCCCGATTCCATTACTGAGCAAGAAATTTTGACGGCCCTGCGCAAGGCTACGATCGACATGAAGATCGTGCCGATGGTGTGCGGCTCGTCTTTCAAGAACAAGGGTGTGCAAACCATGCTGGACTATGTGATGGAGTTGCTGCCGTCGCCCCTTGATAAGGAGAATATCGTAGGAACGGATCCTGATACTGGCAACGAGGTATCAATCAAGCCGGATCCTACTCAACCGTTCACGGCGCTTGCCTTTAAAATTGCAACCGATCCGTTCGTGGGTCGTCTGTGCTTTATCCGGGCATACTCTGGCGTGCTCGAGTCTGGCTCTTACATCTACAATACGCGTTCCGGACAAAAAGAACGAATCTCTCGCGTGTTTCAGATGCACGCCAACAAGCAAAATCAGATCGAGCGTCTGCATTGCGGAGATATCGGTGCTGTGGTGGGCTTTAAGGACATCAAGACGGGCGACACCCTTTGTGATGAGAAACGCAAAGTAGTTCTGGAATCGATGGTGTTTCCAGAGCCTGTTATCGGTTACGCCATTGAACCGAAGAAGCAAGCGGATGCGGATAAACTGGGAATGGCTATTTCGAAGCTGGTAGAAGAGGATCCAACCCTTCGGGTTAACACCGACCAGGAGACTGGTCAGACTATCTTGCGCGGCATGGGCGAACTTCACCTTGAGATCATCATCGACCGCCTCAAGCGCGAGTTCAAGGTAGAGATCAACCAGGGCGCTCCGCAGGTAGCTTACAAAGAAGCGCTTACGACCACGGTCGAACATAAGGAAGTTTACAAGAAGCAGACCGGTGGTCGCGGTAAGTTTGCGGATATCGTCTTCGAAATCGGGCCGCGTGAGGATGGAAAAGAAGGACTGGAGTTTGTTAATGACATCGTAGGTGGTGTCATTCCGAAAGAATTCATCCCTGCCGTTCAGAAGGGATTCGAACAGGCGATGGTGAACGGACCGTTGGCTGGGTACCCGGTTGATGGAATGCGTGTGCGACTGTTCCATGGATCGTTCCACGACGTTGACTCGGATTCCCTGTCGTTTGAATTGGCGGCTCGCATCGGTTTTAAGGAAGCGGCAAAGAAAGCCAATCCGCAGTTGTTGGAACCTATCATGTCGGTGGAAGTGCTTTCACCCGATGAGTACACGGGTGCAGTCACTGGCGACCTTAACCGTCGCAGGGGTATTATGAAAGGAATGGATACGCGTGCCGGTGCACAGGTGATCAAGGCTGACGTCCCGCTGGCTGAACTTTTCGGTTATGTTACCGACCTGCGTACGATCACTTCCGGTCGGGCTTCTGCATCGCTCACCTTCTCGCACTATGCCCCGGTTCCGAAGAACCTTGCCGACAAGGTGATCGAGGATGTGAAAGGTGCTGCAGTTGCAAAGTAGTCAAGGGAATTGATTAATAGGACTTAGACGATCTCCTAACCAAGAGAACATGAACCAAAAAATCAGAATTAAACTCAAGTCTTACGACCACAATCTGGTAGACAAGTCTTCCGAAAAGATTGTCAGGGCCGTAAAGGCAACCGGTGCTGTGGTAAGCGGACCGATTCCTTTGCCGACGGAAAAGGAAAAGTTTACCGTACTCAGGTCTCCGCACGTGAACAAGAAATCACGTGAGCAGTTTCAACTCTGTACCTACAAGAGGCTTGTTGATATCTACAGCAACAGCGCAAAGACTGTTGACGCGCTGATGAAGCTGGAGTTGCCCAGCGGGGTTGATGTGGAGATCAAGGTCTAACGGGCTGAATATTTCTTTGAGATAGAAAGCCATCCTGTTGAAGGGTGGCTTTTTATCTTTTCGTGGGGGAACAGATCAATGCATGAAAAGATGGGCAACCTGTCGAGCCATCTGTCTCATTCGCGCGTTGCTGAGGTTGGTAAGCAGGACCACGACGATGCGCTGTTCCGGATAAATCACCATCTCCGACGTCCCGCCTACCGATCCTCCGGTATGACCAAAGAACGTAGCGCCACTGAAGTCCTTTCCCGTTGCGAAGCCTATACCATAGCCTGTTAAAGATCCGTCAGCGAGTTTTTGCGAGGCCGTGAGCGTTTCAATCGTTTCGCGTTGTAGAAAATTGTTGCTCAATAGCGCGTTTCCGAAGCGACAAATATCTTCAGCTGAAGAAATGAATCCACCGCCCGCCCATTTATAGCTATTGTCGACGTAAGGTGCGTTGACCCATCTGCCATCGCGCAGTTCGTAAAAGCGTGTACGTCCTGCAATGATACTGTCATTCAAATCCGGTGCGGTGTTGAGGAGTCCCAAGGGATCGAAGACCGTTTCACGCATGAGTGCGAGAAAATCGCTTTTTGTTGCCTTCTCCAGGATGGCACTTAGGAGGTTGAAGCCATGGCTGCTGTATTGATACCCGGTACCGGGTGCAAATAGCAGTGAATCGTCTTTGAAAATAGTTAACCCTGCAGTGACCGATTCAAAGTGTTTTGAAATGAGAAATTCGTTTTCTTTATAATGTCTTATGCCGCCGATGTGTCCCGCGACCTGTCGTACTGTTGGACGGTATTTGTGGCGTGGATAGTCGGGAAGATAGTAATAGATGGACGAATCGAGTTGAATGCGCCCTTTTTCCAGAAGCTTTCCGAGAGCGGCGGCCGTAAGAGATTTGGAAATACTTCCAATTCGAAAACGCGTGGTCGCTGGGTCAACCCGAACACCCTGTTCCAGATCGGCATAGCCGAATCCTTCCGACCAGACCAACTTCCCGTCGATGGAAACGGCAATGGCCAATCCTGGAATTACACTTCGCTCCATGAGTGAAAGAATTGAATCGCGAGATTGGCTGATGGCCTTCTGATGAAACCCTCTTTCTTGTCCGTTGGAAACGAAGTGAATCGTGAATAAGATCAGGATCGTGTACTTTCTCATTGCTTGTTGTTTACAATAAAATTATGATAGTCTGTCGGAGTGTCAAGGTCAATTTCTCCTTTCGGCAGGTCGATCACCGTCGTTTGTTCACGGAATTGATTGATCACCGACTTGGCACCTTCCGAATCACCAATGTTCGGGATTAACGCCAATGCTTTTCCGGAAAAGAGAACGGGTATGCCAATTGTGCCAGCATAGGCTGACGCGATGACGGGAAGCTTTTTTGCCCGATGTGTAGCTATCAAACGGTCGATGTGTATTGCGGTGACGTAAGGCTGATCGCAAGCCATGATCACGACTCCGTCGATGGAAGGAAATTTTCGTAGAACAGTTTTGACGCCAGCCTTGATTGAGCTGCCCATTCCGCGTTCCCATTGGTCATGGTGAACTACGATTGCGTCCAACGCATCCACGAGCCGACGGTTTTGCAGGTAATCTGCGCCGAGGACAACGAACACATCATGGGTGTCCGAAGCCAGCGCTAGACGAACCATTCTTGTCAGAAGCGGTTCCTGTTCGATGACAAGTGCCTGTTTTGCAGAGCCCATTCGGCGGGAGGCCCCGGCTGCAAGTACGACAACGGCATACTGTCCCACCATTGGTTATTGCATAGGTGATGCCGCAAGGAAGTCAGCCTCGTCGATGGTACCGTTTTCCGATGAATCCGTATCTACCAAGATTTTCCAGATACCGTCTTCCTTTCGAAGTACGGCGTGAAATCTCCCGTAAGAATTATGTTGACCTTCGGACGTTGTATATGTGGTCTTGTATATTCCTACTTCGATCGCAAGGTTGTTCTGAGCGATCCGTTCTGTAAACCGCAGCTCCAGTGAAAGGCTGTAGCCAGAACGAACCGCATGCTCATTGCCACGTCTTACATCTTCGAAGTACTGCTCCCAGTTCAGAACTCGTTTTCCATCACGCGGAGACCGAACCACATCGCGTGAATGCAAGGCCATAAACCCTTCGGTGTCACCGTCTCCGAATGTCTTAATGAACGGTAGCCATACCTGTTCATTGATCTCCGGCTGAAGGTCCTGTGCGATGCATGTCATGGCACAAAGGCCTGCAAAAAGAATCGTAGCAGCGAATTTCATGATTTTGCTTTTCGGGGATATGGGTTGGTAAGATAGACTTGTTTGAAGATCTGATCGGAATGTGAGTCGCGTTCATGGATCGGACCGTTTCGGTATTTCAGGAAACCGCCAGAACGGTTTGCGAACTTTGCCTGTATTTCTGCGATTATGCTCACGGCAATTTCGTCCGGCGATTCGGCGCCGATATCGATACCAATGGGGGAGTGGATTCGATGAAGATCCCGTTCACCTAAGGTTAGTCCGGCCGCCGAAAACTCCTTCAGCATCTTTTCGAAGCGCTTTCTTGGGCCAAGTATCCCTATGTAAGGTGTAGCGGAAGTGAGGAGTTTTTGCAGAACATCCCTGTCATATTCGTAGTTGTGAGACATCAGGACACACGCTGTGTATGGCGTTATCTGGAGGTCACGATCAATGAATTGACGTTCACAAAGGGAGAGCTGGTCTGCCTTTGGGAAGAACAACGGCGCGATATGGGCCACGCATTCATCCGTTACCGTCACTCTCCAGCCTAGCGCTTTAGCTATATCACTCACGGGGCGGGCATCGAATCCGCCTCCGAATATGATCAGATGAATTGCCGGTTGTAATAACTCCAGAAAGACGGAAACAGGCTGATCGCGATCGACATACTCACGGACGTACGACCGTTTCGATTCAAAGATGTTGGCAAGATCTTCCCTCACCTTCTGCGAAAGTCCGACTGAACCAAACGCCAAGACCGTTTCCCCATTCATTTTTAAGTGCATCTTTTCGCCCGCCATTGAATCGGGGGAGAATATCGTTCCGAGTGCCACCGGCTGGTTTTGCGCCACTAATGTCTCAAAAAGGCGCACCGGATTATTTGTATCCGCAGGGTGGACAGGCTCGATCAACACATCAATTACGCCATTACAGCCCAGTCCAATTCCGAGGTTCTGATTGCTCTCTTCCCGTGTATCATAGGTCACAGTCAAAGGGTTTCTGCTGATCATCACCTGCCTGGCTTTTCGCAATGCATCACCCTCGAGACAGCCTCCGCTAATCGATCCGGTCCATTTTCCGTCATCAGTAATGAACATCCTGGCGCCGGGGCTGCGGTATGAGGAGCCACGAACCCTCACGACCGTGGCCAAGGCGGCCTTTCGAACGGAAAAATCCGTTTTTCGATATGCTTCGATGATCGCCTTTTGCTCTTTCATAACCAACTGTTTCGTCTTGACGATAGATCAAGTTAGAAAAAAAGTAGTCAGGTTTGTTGATAATGGATTCAAAAAACCTCCCCTGGGTTTGCCCAGGAACCAGAAATCAAGGACGCACTAATAGAGGCAGTCGAGCGCAGCCTTATCGTTGTTGTTAAGTGGGCAGTTTTTGCCGGAGCTGATGCAAGAGACCATCCATGGTTTCGCATCGGGTTTCGGTCGGGGTGTCAGGGATGCGTATATGCCTAAGTTGGAGGCCTTCATTCATCCGCCGGACTTCCTCAAAGTCGGCTATCGCTGGCTACACGGGTTACGCTGCAAGAGGGCGCGCACATGACGTGGCGAGGCTTGCCCCACCTTCAGTCGAAGGAGATAAATGCCATCGGCTAATAACTCGTGTGCCGCATTGCGGCCATCCCATAGAAGGGAGTTTTCTCCAGCTTTCGCAACAAAGGAAATCCGTGCAACTTCGCGCCCGAATGCGTCCAGCACAAGAAGTACTCCCTTATCCTCGACTGGGTGATGGAATTCAATCGTAATCCGATCACAGAAAGGATTGGGATAATGGCTTAACGCCTGTGACGTGGATTCCTCTGCAGCCGTCAGTATATCTTCCGTCGTGAAGCGAGAGGAACTGGAAGTCAATGAGAACGGATCCTGATTGTATTTTGAGGTAATTCGCCAGTAGTACGTTTTTCCAAATTGCAGATTATTGCTTACACTCAACTGGTTTTTAGTGGTCTCTTCGAAGAATACCACTTGACTGAAATCCGATGTTTCGCTGATTTCTAGTACTTCGCTTTGTGCACCTTGCGAAGGAGTCCATTTTAATTTAACGGGGATCGTCTGGTCCACCGCATTATCAGCAGGCTCGAGCAGCACAGCTGCTTTTGGGCCGGAGGATTCGGTCGCAAAAGTGAAGGTGCGCGTCGGTACATTGTTGGGTGCATCATAGTGCTGAGTTGTAATACGCCAATAGTACCGAGTGCCATTTTTAAGAGAGGGTACGGTTTGTTTTGTGCCAGTTGGCCAGTCGTAAAACACCACATCCATAAAGAGCGAATCCGTGCTGATTTCAAAGTATTGAGAGACCCAATCTTGTGCGTAACTCCACGTGAATTCCACATCGACCGGTTGGTCAATGGCGTTGTTTTCCGGTGAAATCAGCGTGGCAAGTCGGGTGTTTTCACCTGTGGTATTGAATTGAAACACCTCAGAATCGGCGAGATACGTATCGTCTACCGAGTAGTAGTACGAGCGAACACGCCAGTAGTAAGTCGACCCTGCATACAGGTCGGTTAATGTGTAGGAATTTCCCTCCGGCCAGTATGCATCGTAGTACCTGAAATCTTCATAGAGCGAGACTTCGAGTTGTCGCCAAGATGAACTCGGAGGGTTAATCCACTTCAGCGTTACAGGATTGACGATCTCTGTAGCTCCATTCGCCGGTTCGAGGAGTGTGGCACGCTCGGGGAAGCCGGCAGCAAACGCAAATGTCTCTGACCATCGACCTGGTGTTTCACCAACTAAGGGCCTCACCCTCCAATAATATGTCACGCCATCTGTGAGTTGCGCGGTCGAATAGGCGTGCGTGGTATCTGACTCGACGATAACCAGATTTTCGGAAAAGTTCTGATTGGTTGAAAGTTGGAGCTCGTAAATTGAAACGCCTTCAATCGATGTCCAGGTAAACAGTGGGTCAATTCCACCGAATGCAGAGCCATTCTTGGGTGCCAGAAGGGTTACGACCACATACGGCTCTTCGTTCGGAGGACCGACCACAAAAGCGGGTTCAACGGTGTAAGTGAGGCGATTGTCGTCCATGTCGGTCACAACTACGCGGAGGGAATAGAATCCCTCTGTCAATTCTTCGAGTGGCATCGTCGATAGCATACCGTCCGAGTCTTCATAAAGCTCGATCGATTTCCAATTCTCAACGCCTTCCTGGCGAAGGAAAAGTGAAGTTGACTTGACGCCCGACGAATTGCAGTACGTGTAGTAGAGATGTGAGTTCCCGCAATTGTCATAGGGCTTCACTTTGATGACAGCCGCTGCCGTTGTCGATATCCTATCGGTGGAGATACCATCTACTTCAAGAGCAAGATAGCGAAGCGAAGGGGCGTTAGCGTCGTTCCAGTTCCGCGTATCAAACTCCAACACGGCTTCTGCATTACCGAACTTTCCGCCCACCTGGAAATCTGAGTACTTGAAAGTAGCAATGTACTCATCGTCTGGTACCTCCAAATAGAAACCGGTAGACATGTACTCATTCTCCATAAACCCATTCGAAAGCAGTCCCTCACTCACAAGAGATTCGCCATGTTGAAGCGTATACGAAACCGTGCCCTTTTCGCGCTCGCCATACGTGCGTTTGAACAGGCCGGTACCCGGCCATGCAACTATTTCGATTTTCCCATTGTAGTTGTATGTAAAGGCATTAAACGATGGGATTGATGTTCCCAGAACGTGATGGAAGTCTGGGCCTTCAACAATACCAAGGGTATCCTCCATCGTAGTTGTAAAAAGGAACTTACCGTTTTGGACATCAATGTGATCGGTCTCCCATTTATAACCCGGCGCATCGCTTTGAGGAGACAGTTGCTGAAAGAATCCCATGAATCGGGAAGCGGGATCACTCGCAGAGACATGAATCTTTAAATTCTTTGGCTGCAGAAATGGACTTGGGTTCCATGAACGGAAATATGTATTGGGATATCCGGATTGAACAAAATGAGTTACCTCCTGGAATTTGCCGTCAGCTACACCCGGGTTTGTTATGGTCAGTTCGTAAAACTCCTCCGGGTCGTTGGAATATGTAGCACTTTCGCTGAATCCAGGTGGCGTTGAAAGGTTGATTGCGTAATAATCATCCGCCGCGGGATCTACTTGCCCGCGAATCTCGAAGTCGAACCGGTATGTTGCCTGGTCTGATACATATAGGGTATC
>CAZIAG010000118.1:0-618 GCA_964537375.1 uncultured Roseivirgaceae bacterium | reverse complement strand
GGGCCATGGGTAAAAAGTCATGATGTTCTTATCGACCCCTGTGAAAATCACCGAACCCCATGGATGTCCCGGCGGGTAAAGGGGATTGCCGTTTCGATCGATCGGCCTGAAAACGATAAGATTGTCAGCCATCGTTTTTTCTAAAGCAATTACCTGAGGGGCGTTTGCCTCAATGCCCTCCAGAATGACTAAACGCTCGGACCAATCGTACTGTGCAATGATGTCGTACTTTGCAACGGGTAGCGTCAGGTGGAGCTTGTTACTCTCGGGGTAGAATGGCTGCCAGTACCAGGATCCCTCTACGCCAATCACCAGGACATTGTTCGGTAGTTCACCAACAAAATTCAGTGTAGTTACGATTGGATTGAACAACGAGAACATCGACTTGACCGATGTGGCCCCGGAGGTTGCGACCACTTGCCATATGTATCCCTCAGGGACGGCCTTCGGTTCGATGACGGCGGTGTTTACGGAGATCATTACGGTGACGTGTGCATCGCCACCGGCAGCAACTTCTACGCTAGAAGGATCCAACGTCACATCTATACCAGCGACTGAAAGCCCTTCAACGGAGAGGTCGAACTTTCGGGTTAGGTCTCCGTAGTTTCGAATCGTGAG
>CAZIAG010000117.1:0-9553 GCA_964537375.1 uncultured Roseivirgaceae bacterium | reverse complement strand
AAGCTTAGCCGGTCAGCCCGGGAAACCATCCATTCCCCACCTCCTTACTCACACCCCGAAACCCTTGACATCATCATCTGCACCAACGTCGACTTCATCGGTAACACCACCAACGCGGAAAGCGGAAATAACACCTGCCGGAGATCGAGTACCCGTTTCCGGTACTTTGGTGCTTTGTGTCGACCACGGCTTCCAGGTGGGCACGGTCAGTTTTTTGACGTGGTGATCATACACGACCGCGGAATCGGAAGCCGGTCTCCCTGAGCTTTTCAAAAAAAAACATCCCTTTTTTTCTTGCCGTGAAACCACGGAAGCCCTATTGGCGTATTCGTGCTTATGTCAAATTAAATTGTATGTCAAGACTGCTGCTGTTTGTTGTACTCACGCTGTCCGTGATTCAGTTCCCTTTACATGCCCAGGTCAAAACCGATTCCCTCAGGTTTTCGGAGAAACTTTTGATCGACGTCCCGGTTGTTGATTACCCTTTTATGAAGTACGCCGCCCGCATGGCGTACAACAAACGTATCGGCCTCGAGGCCTCCGGTATGGAACAACCATCTTTTGGCGACTACCTGCGTGCCTATGAAAGCGTTTCGATGTTGCAGGCCGTTGCCATCACTAAAGACCTGCACGCCACAAACTACTACTTTCAGAACAAGCATTGGAACCGGTGGATCCCCCCCGTCGACAGAAAGACTCGCTTCTACAATCGCCTTGCTGCGAATGCCGCGTCCGGGGTGGTCGATTACCTCCTCGCCTACCATCTCATGGTTTTCGGTCCCGTATGGATGCATGAAGAGTTTCACCGTAACGGATTGGCGCTGAGGGGTATTTCGAGCTTTGACGAAACCTATTATCGCCTGAACGGGAAAGGCATCCCCAGCGGGTCGGTGAGTCACGTCTTGGATCAGGACATGATCAACTTCAAGCGTGATGCACCCGAGGAACTCGTACGATCGTTCGCGTCAGGTATTGAGGCACAATACCAACTCCTGCGCCACATGCAGAAGGACGACTTCTTCGAAGGTACCGACTACGCCAACATCGCGATGCATATCCTGATCACCAAACAATCAGTGGACTACGTCAATCAATTCCGCATACCCGACTACGATGCCAGCATCGACACGATGAATTACTACGGTGAAACTATGGCCGAACGCGACTTCGTGGGATGGGATTTTACACCTTGGGTATATGATCTTTTCCGGCCCGACGAACCCTACGAGGCGCGGGGTGTTCACCAACATGGAAACGGTATCGATCGAGTGATCAAACGCAGCGACCTCACTACCGAAGAAGACCGGTACCTCACCCGCATGGGCCGTCTGCAACTGATCAATTTCGCGTCGCCTTTTATGGTGGGTATCAAACGGATCCGCCTTAACGACGATCTTACATTTAACATGGCGTTGCATCACTATCCAACATCTTTCGGGTACAACCTGAATGCAGACGTTTATCTTAACCTCAAAGGAGTACCCTGGATGGTAGCCCTCCACTCCTATCACAACAAGGCGCATGCATATCCCGGCATTGAAGTGATGCGGCCTTCCATTTCACTGAGAAGTGGAACACGGTCTTTCCGGCTAGATGCACGCGCCATGGTGTGGATTCAACCGGAGAAGTCGCGCTTCTACGATGAAAAGGGGCAACCCGGAGGTCTCTTGGGTGCCCGTCTCCACCATCGCCTGGGCAATGTCCTCTCATGCTACTTCGAAGTGGAAGGAAAGACACGGGGTTGGGTGGCCGGACATCCTTTCCTCAAATCCAACTTAGGTACTCGCCTGGGATTGTACCTTGATATAGTGAGGGGCTGATCATACAGATCAGCTCCCTACATAAACAACCACCCCAGCAAACTGTTCAACATCGCCATTATTGCCGGCCATTCTCCTTTCGACGAACCGAATCCCCTACCCTTCATCGGGCCGGATTTGGCCTTGATTTTGGTCGTTTCTCTACCTAATTCCCGGTAGCTCAATTCACCAGATTTTAGTCTTCCCCATTTGGTGCCTTGCCGCGACTTTTGATCAGCTATTGAGAAAACCGCACTATGTATCTGACCTATGGTGTAATTGCCGCTATCATATTACTGGTAGCGATGCTGGCACTGAAAACGAACCTAATCCGCGATGTTAGTTTACAACCGTCGGGCCGGAAACCGTACAGCCTTGGTCGCACCCAACTGGTACTCTGGGCAACCATGATCGTTTCCTGCACGATCTACCTCTATGGGAAAGACGACCTTACCCGCGATGCAGAGTTTCGGCCCAGCCGCACCCCTCTTATACTTCTGGGAATTGCAGTCTGCGTCTTTGTAATAGGACGTATAGTGGATGGGTTAGATAGGCGACGCTTGACGGCGGGAAAGGTCATGTCGCTGAACCAGGACATGCCAACGGAAGGATTTCTAAAGGATATTCTCTCTGATCGCGACGGAGTTTCTATCATGCGTTTTCAGAACGTCGTATATTCGCTGGTTATGATGGCTGGATTCGTCCATCAGGTTGTGCGTTATGAGGTGATGCCGGATTTTCCTGACAGTATTCTTTTACTTTCTGGTTTGAGTTCGGGCGGATACCTTGCGTCGAAAGCCATTGAAAACCGATAAAACCTCACTATATGTCTCTTGACGAACTTCGGGAAATTATCGAACGCCATCTCGCGACACACTACCTGGGGATCAGTGAGTTACGGTATATCGGCATAGCGAGACCCCGGAATGCCGACGGGGGACCATATGCCATCCGATTCGGCATTGATGCCCCGTGCACATTTCGTGAAAAACTTCTCGACGACGCGGCACTGCGCGGCGGTCCTTACGAAGTCTGGCATAACAGCACTCATGTCCCGATACAAAAGATATTGATACCCGAAGATTGGAGACGCCACGATATACTTCGGCCTGGAATGCTCATTTCCGGTGCAGCCCCGGGAGCGATTACTGCAATCGTGGTGCAGCAGGAAGGAACATTCGTCCTTGGAAACGCGCACGTACTTGGACCTGTAAACACCGAAGTATACCAGCCCAGGGTGCTGGCCGGCCACCGTCGCGAATATTACAGGATTGGAAAAGTCAAGGCGGTCGATGAATCGCTCGATTGTGCTATCGCAAGCATTGATGATCGTGAATACGACAATTTCATCAAATCGCTGAATGTTACGCCGGTCGAAATCGAGCCTCCCGCGCTAGGTGATCGCGTGGTGAAGTACGGATTGAAAACGGGTTTAACCTATGGTATTGTAAGGTGCATTCATGCCATCTGTCCCCGTTCGCATCAACGTTGCGTAAAAGACCAATTCATCATCGAGCCCGACCGTTCACGCCGGCCCGCCAATGACGAGATATCGGTGCCCGGAGATTCTGGCTCACCATGGCTCAAGCTAAACACGTCGGGACAACCTTCGACTGTATTGCTCGGTATGGAATGCGGAGGCGACGCTAGCTCCGTGGATTCTAACCTTGCTGCCGAATATGCACGTGCCGCAACCTTGTCGACTGTCCAGGACGCTTTGAACATATCTCTCTTTACATAAGCATATCCCTTATATATATTACGCCCGAAATATTCTAACCTAAACCACCAATAGCATGGACAAACTAAGGCCACACGTGTATTTGGAGAGAATCCCAAACACAAACGACTTTACACTTTCGGTGATTATTCATGTACCATCCGATCTTGAACTAGATCCTACCAAACCTTTTCCTATTGAACCGAAATATGGACAAACGATAAAAGGGGGAAGGTATGAGGGGCTGAAGGAGACCGTGATTGAAATACCGTTCAGGGATCGCATGCCTCCAAAAGACGAAAAGTCGGCACCTACACCTACACCCATCGTGTGTATGGGATTCCAATTGAAGGACGCGGAAATAGTAAAAGGCGATGATAAACGCGTGCGCGTGGTAGCGAAACACATCCATTCAGATCACAACCACGATGGGACGAGCTCCGCACACTATGGCGATCCTGGCGAAGGTTGATTTCTGCCCGGAAATAATTAACTTCATGGTGTCGCCGTTGACCCCATGAAGTTATTGCTTAGCCTGCTCGTTATAATTTATACCGCCCCGTCGGACTCGGTGGATGTAGAAACGCATTTCAAACGTTTTGAGAAACACCGTTACAGCGCGTTCGATTCAGCCCTTTTTCACCTGGACCGTGCTCTTGAAGCAGCCGAAACGCTATCGGGTGAAAGACGGTACGGTGAACTCCTGCGAACAAAGGGTGGATTCTTTCGTGACATTGGCAGGTTTGATGAGTCCATTACCGTCCTGAAGGAAGCCATTCGCGTCTTCGACCGCCTCAATGACGAGGCGATGAAGGCCTCCACGCACAGCAGCCTGGGGCAAACCTACTGGCGGGCAGGTAATTATGAAAATGCGCTGGAGCAATATACCATCAGCCGGGATATCAACCTGAAAATCAATAATGCCCGAGGGCTGGTCCGGAATTACATCTCCTTCGGAAATCATTTTGCGCAGACGATGGGTGCCGACGGCCAGCATCAGTATGAGCAGGCATTGGAAAATTATCGGGAAGCGTTAAAGTATGTCATGACCGATGATCAGGCCATGCGAGCGCTCGCCATTACCAACATGGGCAACATCTACGCGGATACGCGGTTTAGCGGATACCATCCGGAGACGGCGATCAGACATTATCGTACGGCTCTTCAAATCTATACTGAACTTCGTGACACAATTAACATCGCGCATCACCACATCAACGTGGGCGTGCTGTACGAGAACAACAATCAGCTTGACAGCGCAGAATACGAATACAATCTCGCCATCGCGTTGCGACGCAAACTGAATCTCAGGGCATACCTTCCCGGAAGTTATCTCAACCTCGGCAACGCGTTATTCAAAAAAGGTGACCTTTCTCGCGCCCGGGACGCATACCAGACAGGATTCGACATTGCCGACGAGATTAAGAACACCTATATATACCGGAACCTGGCCCGTAAGATCGCGGACTGTTATAAGCTGGAGGGCAATGACGCAGCCGCTCTCTCCTATTTCGAAAAATACGACAGTGCCAATCAACTGGTTTTCAACGAACAAAAGGCGGCCGTCGTTTCTGAGCTCGAGACCAAATATGGCACCGCGCGAAAGCAGGAAGAAATTGTATTGAGAACGCGCCAGCGGGACTTTGTGATGGTGGTCCTGTTAGTGGTGCTGGTGATGTCTATCGCCATTGTCATTATGTACTCTCAACGACAAAAGGTGATGTCAGAACTTCGTGAGCGTGACAAGGCCATTATGAACAACCGCATTGACGAAGTCCTGAGAAACCAGGAAATACGATCCCTTCAGGCTTATGTTCAAGGTCAGGACGAAGAGCGGAAACGCATCGCGCAGGATCTTCACGACCGACTTGGCAGTACCCTTTCGGCAACGAAACTCTATTTTACGTCCATTAAAACCCCGGTGCCCGGAATCCAAAAGGCGTCCGCGCTCCTCGATACAGCTGTCGAGGAAGTACGGGAGATCTCCCATAATTTGTTGTCGGGCTCCATTGCAAAGTTTGGCCTGGCAACGGCCCTGGAAGAACTGAAGGAGACCATATCGGAAAGCAAGGACATCACGGTAGATTTGCACATTTACGGCCTTGATGACCGGCTCAACTCAGACGCGGAGATACATCTTTATCGAATTGTCCAGGAATTGGTGAGCAATATCCTGAAGCACGCTGCTGCTACGGAGATTACCATCCAACTGAATCGAAGTGAAAATGGCCTTTCGGTCACCGTCGAAGACAATGGTCGAGGTTTTAATCCGGATGCAAAGAACGGTTCGGGTGTCGGTCTGCAGAACGTACAATCAAGAGTGAACGCACTCGAAGGCACGATCGTATGGGATTCCGCTCCCGGCCGAGGTACAACTGTCGTGATTAACATACCCCACCCCGCTTATGATAAACATTATTCTGGCTGACGATCATCAGGTGGTCATTGACGGGCTAAAAGCGATCCTCGAACAGGAGCAGGATATTCACATTGCCGGAACTGCGAATGATGGAAACACGCTCCTTCAACTGATCGAAAAACAGGGTGACACGCCACTCGTCGTGCTGCTTGACATCAACATGCCGGGTATCGATGGTGTAGAAGCCGCCCGGACCATCCGGAAGAAATTCCCTCATGTCCGCATTCTCGTACTCAGTATGTACAACAAGCCCATCTTCGTCAAGCGTATGGTTGAATCGGGCGTAAGCGGTTATGTATTAAAGAATACCGGCCGCGAGGACCTGTTAAAGGCAATCTATGCGGTCTCTGATGGCGATCAATACTTCGGTGCGGAAGTCACCAGGACGATCGTCACCAATCTGCGTCCCGGGAACAGCCCTGAAATTGAATTGACAAACCGGGAACTGGAGGTCGTGCGACTGGTCGCGAAGGGCTTCTCCACTGCACAAATTGCCGAGGCACTCTTTCTCAGTCCCTATACCGTCGACACCCACCGACGCAACATCCTCTCCAAGCTGAACCTGAAAAATACAGCCGCCCTTGTGAGCTACGCCGTACAGAACGGACTGGTTGATGAGTCCCTGCCGTCATAAACCCCTGGCTTTCGGAGGTCTTGTTCCTTGTTCCCCTTGTTCCATGTTCCTTGTTCCTCTGTGAACTGTGGACCGATAGATAATTACCTAAAGTTCCTCCCTTTCGGAAAAACTTTTCCAACATCCTTCTTGTCCTCGAGGATTCGGGATGTAGTTTCATCGGCCCGAAACAACGGCGTCAGTACCGGATCTTCCATCTTCGGCCCGGTGAGTTTCCTTAACAAAGCGGAGTAGTTGTGACAACGCCGCACTACCACGTGAATGACCTCCCCTTCTCGTTGAACATGCCCTTCCACCATCAACAACCTGGATTGAATGATCTCCTTGCGGTATTTGTCGAACATATTTTTGTAAACCACAAGATTGATTGTCCCGGTTTCGTCCTCAAGTGTAATAAAGCAGATACCACTTGCCGTGCCGGGACGTTGACGTACCAGGATCAACCCCGCAACCTTTACCTTCTCCCCGTTCTTTTTGTTCTTTAATATTTTGGCTGAAACGACATTCAAGCGGTCGAGGTGCTCCCTGACGAATTGAACAGGGTGCGCCTTCAGCGACAGGGATACCGTTGCATAGTCATAGACCACGTGCTCCGGTAACGGCATTTCGGGAAGCGAGATATGGTGCCCTTCAGTAAGGGGCTTGAACAATACGTGTGCTTTCTCTTTGGATGAAACTTCCCACAACGACTGCCTGCGGTCGAGCCCTATCGATCGAAAGGCATCTGCGTCCGCCAGCTTCTCCAGCGCTGCGTCTGACAATCCCGCTTCGCGCAACGCATGGACCGTAGTATATGGCGTTTTCCTGTTTTCGACCAGCCGCTTTGCGTCCTCTTCTTTTATTCCCTTCACTTGCCGGAAGCCAAGTCGCATGGAAAAATACTTTCCCGACTTTTCCTCCAGTTTATTATCCCATTCCGAGTAGTTGATGTCGACCGGTGGGACTTCGACACCGTGTCTTTGTGCGTCGATGACGATTTGTGCGGGTTGGTAGAAACCCATTGGCATACTGTTAAGCAACGCGCAGGCGAATACTTCGGGATAATAGCACTTGATCCAGGCCGATACGTACACCAGCAATGCGAAGCTCACCGCGTGGCTCTCGGGAAATCCATAACTACCGAATCCTTCGAGCTGTCGGAATACGCGTTTTGCATATTCCAGGGTATAGCCATTCTTTATCATTCCGTTGATTAGTCTCTTTTCGTGTTGTGAGACCAACCCTTTTGCCCGGAAGGTGGCCATGCTTCTGCGGAGCTCATCAGCCTCGGCAGGAGAAAACCCGGCGGCGACGATGGCGATCTTCATCGCCTGCTCCTGGAACAAGGGTACGCCTAGTGTTCGACCGAGGATCTCCTCCAGTTCTTTGGACGGATAGTCCACCGGTTCTTCACCGTTCCGACGTCGCAGATACGGATGTACCATATCGCCCTGGATAGGCCCCGGCCTGACAATAGCCACTTCAATGACCAGGTCGTAAAAACATTTCGGCTTCAGTCTCGGCAACATCGATTGCTGTGCCCGGCTTTCAATTTGAAAAACGCCGATGGTGTCGGCATGGCTCACCATTTCATAGACAACGGGATCATCCTGGGGTATGTTGGCAAGCGTTAATTCGAGTCCGTAGTGTTTCTTTACAAGTTCAAATGCTTTCCGGATACAGGTGAGCATGCCGAGCGCGAGCACATCGATCTTCATAAATCCCAGCGCGTCGATGTCGTCCTTGTTCCATTCGATGTTGGTTCGATCTTCCATTCGCGCATTTAACAGCGGACAGAGGTCCGACAACTTCCCATCTGTAATTACAAATCCGCCCGTGTGTTGTCCCAGCTGCCTGGGAAATCCCATATACTCTTCCGTAAGTTGAAGCACTTTGCGAATGGTGGGATCGTCGGGATTGATGCCCTGGCTGAGAATACGATCGCGGTCAAAACCATCCTCGTGGAAATCCCAGATCAGTCCGGACAATCGTGTGATGGTGTCGACGGAAAGCCCCATGACTTTGCCTACGTCACGGATGGCACCCTTATGATGAAGTTGCGTGACGGTGGCGACGATGGCAGCCCTGTGACGACCGTACTTTTGATAAATGTACTGAATAACTTCCTCGCGGCGTTCATGCTCGAAGTCGACGTCGATATCCGGCGGTTCGTTTCTCGCTGACGAGATAAATCTTTCAAACAGGAGGTCGAACTTCGAAGGGTCAACGGATGTGATTCCCAGGCAGTAACACACCGTAGAGTTTGCTGCTGATCCCCTACCCTGGCAGAGAATGCCCTGTTCGCGGGCATACCGGACGATGTCGTAAACAGTTAGAAAATACTCCGCGTAGTTCATTTCCTCGATGAAGGCAAGCTCATACTTGATGGTTGCCTCCACCTTATCTGGGATATTGTCGCCAAAGAGACGCTTTGCGCCTTCCCAGGTAAGGTAAGTGAGTTCTTCCTGTGGTGCCCGACCATGGCTGGTGATCTCTTTCGGGTACCGGTACTTAAGTTCGTTCAGCGAAAAACGACAAGCTTCCTCCAGCACCTGGGTCTGTTCGATAGCTTCCGGGTATTGGCGAAACAGCCGGATCATCTCATCCATGGGTTTCAGGTATCGCTCTGCATTCGGGTAAAGACGAAATCCGGCATTGTGTATGGTACATTTCTCACGAACACAGGTGATCACATCCTGTAGTTCGCGACGTGAAGGGTGATGGTAATGCACGTCGTTGGTGGCTACCATGGGAATGTTCATTTTCCGCGACAGCGACCAGATCCGGTGCAGGATCTTTGTGTCGTCACCACTATACGGTCGTGTGGCCGAGATGGAAAGGTGTTCTCCGAAAACTTCACGGTATTCGCGTAACGCGTTCTTGAAGCCATCCTCGAAGTCAAAAGACTCGTTTAGCGATGCAGGTGGAACAACAATGAACCTGGATCCGGCGGCGTACTGGTAAACGTCATTTTTATAGAGTTCGCATTTCCCTTTTTCCGT
>CAZIAG010000116.1:0-9553 GCA_964537375.1 uncultured Roseivirgaceae bacterium | reverse complement strand
CAGCATAATCGCGACCGGTTTGGTATGGGCCCGGTTGCTCCGGGTCGATCAGGCGTTTCAGGGTCCGCTTATAAAGCACGCCGTTAGGGCCATCCTCGATCACCTGGTAAAAATCAAAATTTCCCTTCTCGTCGTGCACCCGCTGAAAGCGAATAGAATCACCGTCTTCGCTCTTCACAACAAATCCACTTAACGCCGTCGTGGGCACGACAAACTCTTTTCCACCGCGGAGGACCAGGACCTCGTGGCTGAGCGCGTCATAGTCTATCTCAGCCCGAACAGCGCGCCCACCCTGCATTAACAAATTGCCCGGGAGATAGGACTCGAATAACTTCACATTTCCCTTAACCACGCCTGAGAATGGCGCGTTGAATGAGCGGAACGCCACATTGCCGTCAACAATGGATTGGATGGCTTGTGCTTTCTCTGCGGGCGATGGCGCCTGGGCCAGGAGCGATCCGCCAGTGAGCAACACCATCGCTGCGATGAGGGGGAAGGTTGTTCTCATAAAATGAAAGTAGCGCATAATATGCCAAATATGCATCCCCCATGATGGACGATGATTGTCAGACCTCGATCCGAAGAGCCACCGGGCAATGGTCTGACCCGTAGTACTCGTTGTAAATGGCAGCATCTTTCACCTTCGGCAGGAGGTCTTCGCTCACGAGAAAATAATCAATCCTCCATCCAACATTGCGGGAACGCGCATTGAACAAATAATTCCAGTACGTGTATTTCACCTCTTCGGGATAAAAACGGCGAAATGTATCAACAAACCCCGCTTCGAGAAGCCGGGTAAATCCATCAATCTCCTGTTGCGTGTAGCCAGCAGCCTTGTTGTAATTCTCCTTGGAGCGTGCGATGTCAATCGGTTGGTGCGCAACGTTCAGGTCACCGCAGATAATCACGGGCCTTTTCTCTTTGAGGCTCGAGACATATCCCCGGAACGCTTCGTCCCATTTCTGACGGTATTCCAACCTCTTAAGACCTTCCCCAGCATTGGGCGTGTAAACGGTAACGAGGTAAAATTCCGGGAACTCGGCTGTCATTACCCGCCCCTCCTGATCGTGTTCTTCAATGCCCATGTCGCACGTGACATTCAACGGCTCAACCTTCGTGAGGATGCTCGTGCCCGAATAACCCTTCTTAAACTTACAGGAATTGACATGAACTTTGAAATCAGGCAATAACTCCAAAGCCGACTTCACCTCCTCAGGCGATGCTTTTGTTTCCTGAAGACAAAGGATATCGGGGTTCATGATCTTTACGTCCTTAAGAAAATCCTTCTTAATGATCGACCTGATGCCGTTGACATTCCAGTTTACGAGATGAAGCGCTGCCATTGATATCGCGATTATGAGGGTCCGAAAAAAGAAAACAAAAAAGGCCCACTAAACGGGCCTTGGATAAAGTCAATATGTCGTGGTTAGGCCTGCTTGCCGGCCTTTGCCTTGAACTCTTCCTTGACCTTCTCAACGTCGATCGTCTTCATCACAGGCTTGGCGTTCTGCAGTTTCAGGGTCTGCCGCCGCACCGCCGCCTTAGCCCTATCCTTAAGGGTTTTCCGCTTGAGTCTGGTTGCTGCCATTGTTTTATTTCTGTTAAAGGAGCGCAAAAATAACCCCTATTTGGCGTATTCCAAACATAAGGGCCAATTTTCACCTTTTTTGGCCTTTGGGGGCCTTGCCCTGGATGGCGCTTGGTCCTGCCATTCGTTTCGGTGCAAAGCACGGTTCTGTCACCTGGTGATACTTCACCCGGCGGGCTCGCAGGACGGCTCAACAAGCCAAAATCTCATAACTTGCGCCCTGAAAAAACTGCGCTGGCAGTTACAAGGTCTGATATAAACCAATGGAGAAACCCACTTTACCGAAAGGAACACGCGATTTTGGTCCGATTGTAATGGCCAAACGGCAGTTTATCCTCGACCACATAAAGACAGTCTTCAGAAATTACGGATTTCAGCCACTGGAAACTCCCGCGATGGAGAATCTTTCGACGCTGACCGGAAAATACGGCGACGAAGGCGATCAGTTGTTGTTCAGAATTCTCAATTCAGGAGATTTTTTGAGTGGCGTGAACGATGAAAACCTTAAGACCCGGAACTGGAAAGCAGTTGCCTCCGAGGTGGCAAAAAAAGGGCTCCGTTACGACCTGACGGTACCCTTTGCTCGCTACGTGGTGATGAATCGTCACGAGCTCCCTTTTCCATTCAAACGATACCAGGTACAACCGGTTTGGCGGGCAGACCGACCTCAGAAAGGACGATACCAGGAGTTCTACCAGTGCGACGCCGATGTCGTCGGGACCGATTCCCTCATTTGCGAGGCTGAGATCATCCTGATGATCCGCGAAGTTTTCCAACGCCTGAGCATTAACGATTACGCCATCAAAATAAATCACCGAAGGATACTCAATGGCGTGGCCCAGGTGATCGGTGTCTCCGGCAATGAAAATTCCATGTTTGTCGCCATCGATAAACTCGACAAAATGGGCGAGGAAAAGGTGAAGCAGGAGTTGCGGGATAGGAATTTTACCGATGACCAACTGACATCCCTGTTTCAGTTTCTCAAAGTCCGTGGTACCAACACCAATAAGCTGGCGTTTCTTGCGGCGAAGTTTGAAACTTGCGAAGAAGGTCAAAAAGGGTTGCGTGATATGCGTGAAGTGTTTGACATCCTTCGCCACTATGGAGCCGACGACGCCCACGTGGAATTCGACGTTGCCCTGGCACGCGGACTGAGTTATTACACCGGTTGCATATTCGAAGTAAAAATCAACAACGTGTCTATTGGAAGCGTCAGTGGTGGCGGGAGATACGATAACCTTACTGCTGCATTTGGTGACCGCGACAACCTGTCTGGAGTAGGCTTCTCCTTCGGCGTGGATCGTCTATACGATGCAATGGAAGAGTTGAACCTTTTTCCGCGGGAAACATCGGTGTCGTCCAGGGTATTGATTTGCCACTTCGACGACGAAAGCAGGAAGTACGGCCTGGGCGTCCTTTCCAGACTCAGGGAACATCATATTTCCTCCGAGATCTATCCCGATATCGTCAAACTCAAGAAGCAGCTGGACTTTGCCAACAAGAAAGGCGTCCCGTTCACCATTGTGATTGGGTCGGAAGAGATGACATCAGGACGACTGGCATTGAAGAACATGGAGACAGGGGAACAAAATGCTCTCAGTATCGACGATATTGTAAAGATGATCGGACAGTAACACTACGGTTAATGCATCGTATTTCGGACAAACCACTGAGCCTCGAGGACCTTCGCGCAATACTCGATTCGGACACAGCGATCTCCCTTTCAGACGAAGCGCGCATTCGCATAATTCGCTGCCGGGAATATCTCGATAACAAGGTTCGCAATACACGTGAACCGGTCTATGGAATAAACACCGGTTTCGGATCCCTCTACAATCGAAACATTGCCGACGATGAACTGGAGAAGTTGCAGGAGAACCTCGTAAAGTCGCACGCATGCGGAACCGGGCCTGATGTTCCTGGCGAAATCGTGCGCCTGATGTTGTTCCTGAAGGTCCAGTCGCTCTCCTATGGAAATTCGGGGGTCCAGTTACAAACTGTTGAACGGCTCATAGAGATGTTCAACAGAAGCGTGTTGCCCCGTGTTTTCGAAATGGGCTCATTGGGTGCATCCGGAGATCTTGCACCCCTCGCTCACCTTTCCCTTCCGCTTATCGATGAAGGTGACGTTTTCTTCGAGGGCAAACTGAAGCCGGCCCGGGAGGTGAACCGCATGCTTTCATGGGAACCCATTCATCTCCGGTCGAAAGAAGGCCTGGCTTTGCTGAACGGCACACAGTTCATGACGGCATATGGCGTTTGGGCCTTGTTGCACGCCCATCGCCTGATCCGCATTGCCAACAGGGTCGGCGCACTTTCGTTGGACGTGTTTGACGGAAGAATTGAACCCTTTCTACCCGCCGTCCACGCCATTCGTCCTCACCCGGGACAAACAAAGGTCGCAACTGAAATAACGGGGCTTTTGGAAGGAAGCGAATTGATCGCGGTGGGCAAAAAGCACGTGCAGGACCCATATTCATTCCGTTGTATCCCTCAGGTACACGGCGCTTCCGCCGACGCCATCGACTACGTCACCGGCGTGTTCCTGACGGAAGTAAACAGTGTCACCGACAATCCAAATGTCTTCCCTGAGGCAGACACCATCATTTCCGCCGGCAATTTTCATGGCCAGCCCCTCGCCCTGGCACTGGATTTCCTGTCCATCGCACTCGCCGAACTGGCGAATATTTCTGAGCGTCGTACGTATCAATTGATTTCGGGGGCACGCGATTTACCTCATTACCTGGTGGCCAATCCCGGTATTAATTCAGGGTTGATGATCCCGCAATACACTGCCGCTTCGCTGGTGAGCCAAAACAAACAATTGTGCACACCCGCTTCGGTAGACTCTATCGTGTCATCAAATGGCCAGGAGGATCATGTGAGCATGGGAGCCAACGCCGCGACGAAGGTCTTTCGAATTGTAAACAACGTGTATTCCGTCCTGGCCATCGAATTGATCACAGCGAGCCAGGCACTGAGTTTCAGGCGCCCGTTGAAGACCTCTCCCATTTTGGAACAGTGGGTCGATACTTTCCGGACATCTGTTCCGTTTATTGAAAATGACCGCATCCTCCATAACGACATTGCGCGAGCGGAAACGTTTTTGAAAGACTTTGAATGGAAAGGCTAAACCCATATTGGTCGCTGCTTTTGCTATGCCTGACTGTTGTAAGCTTCCACGGGCAGGCACAGCCATTCGTGAGTCAGAGCGGAAAGTTCCAGGTGAGTCAGCGTATGGGATGCAAGAACCTGACCATTGAAATCACGCTGCTTCAGACTTGCGGGGAGTGCAACATGAACCCCTACGGAACAGGCATAGCCGACGACTATATCCAAGTGCCGAGCATTTTTACTTATGACTCGGTAGGTACTTTCTGGCTTCATATGGTATTCGGCGGTGTTACCGGGCAAGGGGAAGCAGATTCTATCCAGATCACGGTCCTTCCCAACATCAAACCAGCTTTCGAACTTTATTCCTGCGGAAATAATGAAGTCTCTGTAAAGATCACAGACACCAATTACGACGAATATGTCATCGATTACAGCGACGGCGCACAAGCGATCGTCCCTCGTTCCAACCCGAGCCATCGTCATACGTTTCCGGCATCAGGTTCATCTGCGGTGAGCGTCCGTGGCAGAAACAACGGAGCATCCGACAATTGCAACGACTCCACGCAGACGATTAACGTTGTTCAAACGTTGCCACCTCCCTCCATTTCCGATCTAACCATCCTCGATGCCTCCCGTATCCAACTCGACTTTGACATTGCCCCTCACATACTTTATCGGCTTGAAGTGGCGACCAACGGAAACACCAACTTTCAGCCGGTAAGAACCCTCTACGGTCAAAGCACTGACGTCGTAAACAACCTTCGTCCCGACCAGGACTACTACTGTTTCCGGCTCGGGGCCTTCGACCCATGCATCAACGTTACCAACTACTCAAATATCATCTGCAGTGCAGACCTCGACCTTTTCGTAGAAAACAACATCAATGAGCTTTCGTGGAAAACGAATACCACGGGGATCGCAGCGATGCGTTTGCAACGCGTGACTTCAGAGACCGGCAACGCCATCACGACTACGGTGACAGGCCTGGCCTACTCAGACACCGATGTGCAATGCGGAAGCGAATACTGCTATCGACTTGTCATGGAATACCCGAACGGGGCACAAAGCGTTTCGCTTGAAAAATGTGGGACGGCGTTCTCCACCGATGCACCCGATGCCATCGTCAACACCACGGCCGTCGTCAACGTACCTGGAGTCAACCTGGAATGGGCGCCGATGCCGGGCTTTGCCGCAGAAAACTATACGCTGGTCCGGCTCGTACAGGGAACAGCGACACAACTTGGCACCACCGCTTTGCCGCAGTTCTACGACGAACCATTCGTCCCGGAAGAACCACCGTGTTACCAGATATCCTACACCGACATCTGCGGTAATTCCAGTGCACCAAGTGCACCGGTGTGTCCAATTGCATTGACGGGAACCGCGCAGAAAGACAACACCGTCGAGCTGGTTTGGACTGCATATACCGGTTGGGAACAAGGCGTTTCATCATACCGAGTACAAACCTATTCGGTAGAAGGTCAATTGTTGTCAACCGAAGATGTCGGTACCGCAACGACCTTCCTGGATCAAACTGACCCGACGATACAGGTCTATATCTATCAGGTGGTGGCCGTTCCGATTGAACCGGGTCTGCCTCAAGCTGTTTCGAATCCGGTGACAATTATCAAGGACCCGAACCTGTTTTACCCGACAGGCTTCACGCCAAATGGCGATAATCTGAACGACACGTTTAACGTTTTTGGCCAATTCATTTCACGGTTTCAGATGAGCATTTTCAACCGCTGGGGCGAAATGCTTTACACCACAACAGACATTGAACAGGGCTGGGACGGTACGTACCAGGGTGCGGTCTTGCCGGAGGGTACGTACAGTTTTGTCGCCGAGATCACCGACCTTGCCGGTCGAACGTTCCGCAAGTCCGGATCATTTTTTCTGCTCCGCAAGGGTAAATAAACTAACTTGTCGCGCGCCTCTTTCACAGGCGCATCATTTGCATTGACACTAACACATTAAACAGCAACGCTATGTTTGATATGATGAAAATGATGGGCAAGATGAAGGAGGTTCAGGCCCGTTTAAAGGAGGCGCAAGACAACCTGGTGAATGTTCGCGCAACGGGCGAGTCCGGCGGTGGGATGGTGAAGGCAACCGTCAACGGGAAGCGCCAGCTGATTTCCCTGGAGATCGATCCAAATCTCTTGAAACCGGAAGATCAAACGGTATTGCAGGACCTCATTGTGGCGGCGGTCAACAAAGCGTCGGAAGAAGCAGAAGTTCGTGCCAGGGAAGAGCTTAGGAAGAGCACCGAGGGATTGCTACCGAACATTCCCGGGCTTGACCTTACCGGCATGATGGGATGAACAGGACGAGCGTTGTTATTCTCAATTTCAACGGCGCACGCCTATTACGGAAATTCCTCCCGTCGGTAATTCGTCACTCGACAGATGCGGAGATCGTCGTGGCAGACAATGGCTCCACCGACGACTCGCTCGCTATCCTTAAAGACGAGTTCCCCACGGTGCGTCGGATCGAGTTGCCAAACAACTACGGGTTCTGTGGTGGCTACAACAAGGCCCTTCAACAAATAGACAGTGATTTTTTCGTCCTGCTCAATTCTGACGTGGAGGTTACGCCTGGGTGGCTGACGCCATTGCAGAAATTGATGACCAACAACCCGGACGTTGCAGCGATTCAACCGAAAATCCTCTCCTTCCATAACCGCGACACATTCGAATACGCTGGTGCAGGCGGTGGTTTTATCGATGCCCTGGGCTACCCGTTTTGCAGGGGGCGTATCTTCGATCATCTCGAACGCGACCACGGTCAGTACGACGATGAACGCGAGGTATTTTGGGCATCCGGTGCATGTATGATGATCAGGGCAGAAGCGTTTAACCGGTTCGGCGGTTTTGATGAGCAGTTCTTTGCCCACATGGAAGAGGTGGACCTTTGCTGGAAACTGCAGCGGGCCGGAATGCGTGTATACTACTGCGGCAAAAGCACAGTCTACCATCTCGGCGCCGGCACGTTGGGCTATGGCAATCCCCGGAAGACTCGCCTCAATTTCCGAAACGGTCTCAGTCTTATTATGAAGCACTATGGGTCTGCCGAATCGGTCGTAAAGATCCCGTTGAGGATCGCGCTGGATTGGTTAGCCGCGCTCATGTTTCTTCTAAAGGGACAGGTCTCCAGCGCGGGAAGCATCTTCCAGGCCCATGCAGACGTATTCTCAAGCCTGAAATCAGTATGGATTAAGCGAAAAGAACTCAGGAAGGACTATCCCACTTATCCCAGGAAGAATATTTATCGGGGGCTAATCGTGTTTGCCTATTACCTGAGGGGTAAGACAAATATATCCGTCTAGTAGTCCCACACCGGAGTGCGCTTGCGCAAGTGTTTCCGAATGTTCATGATAAAGGCGAGGACCAGGTAGATAATTACCGGAGACCCAAACGTGATGAAGGAAGTATAGATAAAAAACAGGCGAATACTGGATGTCGCGACGCCCAATTTTTCCCCCAAACGTGTGCAAACGCCAAATGCATACTGCTCGAAGAAGTGCTGGATCTTGTTAGTTAGTTCGCGCATAATCCTTTCTAATAAAACTTTCAACTTCCGAAAAAGTTGTTTCATCGACCAAAAGTCCGGCTTACAAATATAAGGCCCGCTCAGGAGGGCTGAAATGGCTGATTTCTTATTTTTTTGAGTATAATTGCAAAAATATAGACGTAAGTATAGTTTTAAACCCTGATTATAACCAACAAACTAAAATCCAATGAGAAAAATTATTTACTCATTATTGATCACCGGCACATTTGTCATGGGGGGCTGTACCCTGCCCCAAATGATCAAAATGTCTAAGGAGCAACAGCTGACGGTGACTCCAGACCCCCTGGAACTTCACAAGGACACTGTTAGCTTCGAAATGGCTGCCAACCTCCCCGTAAAGATGCTTAAGAAAGGAACGGTCTATACGTTGAATACTTTCTACAAATACGGAGAGCAGGAAATAGCTCTTGACCCCATCGAGTTCAAGGCTGAAGATTATCCCAACGCAGGTACCGAAGCGCCAAGGATAACCAAGACGTTTTCGTTCCCCTACTCCCCCGCTATGAAGCGCGGCACGCTCCAGGTTCAGGGTGTGGCCTCAAAAGGTGCCAAGACCAAGAACTCAGAGCGCATGGATGTAGCCCGCGGAATCGTTACCACGTCCGAATTGGTTAAGCCGGTTTATTACGCGGCTTATGCCGACCACGGTTATAACAATCAGGAAGAACTCGAGCCTGTTGTGATTCCCGACTTCATCTTCCTCCAGGGAAGTTCTGTACTGAGGACTTCCGAAGTCCGGAGCCCGAAAGGAAAACAGCTCGATGCCTTTATCGCGGCTAAGAATGCTACACGCACCGTCACCATCACCGGTACACACTCACCGGAAGGTGCTGAGCGCATCAATAGCAAGCTTTCTCCGGATCGCGCCGCTGCCATTGAAAAGTACTATCGCCAACAAATGAGGCGTTACGATTACAAGGGCATGGCCGACTCAATCAAGTTTATCCTGAAGCCAGTCGTGCGCGACTGGACCGAGTTCAAGAATGCCCTCGCGTCTTACGATGGTATCTCTTCTGAACAGAAAGCTGAGTACCTCAACATCATCAACGGCGGTGGCTCTTTTGAAGAGCAGGAGAAACAGCTTCAGCGCCTTTCAACCTACCGTCAGGTTTTCAGGGACGTATATCCCGCCCTGCGTACGGCCAAGACCGAGATCCTTGTTGTGAAGGACAAGAAGTCGGATGCAGAGATCTCTGTACTGGCAAAGCAGATCACACAGAATCAAACAAGCGCAGACACACTTTCGCTCGAGGAGCTAATGTACGCCGCCACACTGAC
>CAZIAG010000115.1:0-9566 GCA_964537375.1 uncultured Roseivirgaceae bacterium | reverse complement strand
TGGATGGCGTGCGCCTTGATCGTGATGCCTTTTTCACGTTCCAGGTCCATATTGTCAAGTACCTGGGCCTGCATTTGCCGTTGGCTCAGGGTGCCGGTGAATTCCAGCAGCCTGTCAGCCAGGGTGCTTTTTCCATGGTCAATATGGGCAATGATGCAAAAGTTGCGGATGTTTTCCATACCCGTCTGTGTCCTCAAATCAGGACAGCAAAAGTATGAATTTCTGGCCTGTAGAAGGATGGGGGTGCGCTAATTCTTTGGCAAAACCACACTTGCAATGAACGCGCCGCCTTCCTGTCGCAAGCTTAACGTTCCCCCATGCAGTTTAATGATTTGATCGCATATCCAAAGTCCCATCCCGAGGCCGGTTTCCAGGGCTTTGGATTTGTTGAACTCGCGCGCGAGCAGCGCCGCATCCTCAACTGGCTCAGCGACCGGGTTTGATACCTGCACCGCAACCGTATCCTTAGACGAGTCGACGGAAACACCAAGCTGCTTGGGGTGCCCGTACCGAATGGCGTTTTCGAAAAGATTAGTGAAGACGGTCTCCACCTTATCGCTATCGACGTTGGCAAAAAGGTCCGTCCCCGGCTCAGGCACGATCAGCTGGATGGAAGCATCATACTGCTCCTTCAAAAATTTGATCTTTTTCAGCGCCCGATAAACGACCTCATCCATCGACTCCCTTCGCTTTCGAAGGACAAGGTTGTCGGCCTTCAATTGACTAATCAGGAGGAAATCACTGATTACATGATCCAGACGCTCCACTTCCTCAAGAAGTCCATGTGCCTTCCCGTTCTCCAGACCCGTTTGAAGTTCTGCCTTCATGATGGCGAGGGGCGTTTTCAACTCGTGCGTTGCCGACGCAAAGAAATTTGTCTGGGTCTTGATCGTTCGTTCAATTCTGTCCAGCATCGAATTGATGGCTTCCGCCAGGCTTCTGCTTTCGTCACGTGTACGTGGCAGGGGTATCCGCTCCATCGACTGCGATGCTTGAATCCTCCGGGCCGAGTCCGAAATACGTCGAATCGGTTTGAGCATCCATCCGGCGGCAAGGAATACCAGTGCACCCGTAATGCCAATCGAAATGGAGCTAATGACAAACAGGTAGGTGCGTACTTCTCCGAGACGGGATTGAAGCGCCGAATTGCCGCGTGAAAGTGACAAAACGAGGTCGCCCCTTCCGGAGCGTTGCTTCTGCACGTTAACGACCTCAAGCGTGTCGATCCGGTAATAATCGAGGTAAGTGCCTTCAGGCGGAAACTCCGGGAATCCGGGCGATTCAAAAAGCACCTGTTCGACGGGTGGATTTCTGAACAACAGACGAACATCATAGTTTGCCGACAAGGGCACGGTGAGCGGGTCCAAAGTGATCTGGTTCAAGAGTTTCTCTGCTTCCCAGGTCATTTCCCGAAGGTTCGCCTCCTCGAGTACGTTGCGCACGGTGCGGTAGATGATCAAGTTCACCGGCAGAATAATACCGGAGAACAGCACCAGAAAGAGCAGCGATGTTTTTGCGCGGATGCTTTGCAACCAGGGGATCATCGATCAGGCCCGGGAAAGGAATCCTTCAATATAGTAACCCATCCCGAATTTCGTTTTGATGACATCGTCACTCAGTTTCTTGCGAAGCTGGGAAAGATGTACTTCGATGACATTACTCGACATATCGAAATTGACTTCCCAGATCTTTTCTGTGATCTCGGTTTTGGATAATACTCGATTGCAGTTCGACACGAGCAATTCGAGAAGTGCAAACTCGCGGTTCGTCAGGAATATCTCGCGGCCGTGAAAAAAAACTTTTCGGGATATAAGGTCCAGGTCAAGATCATTCACCTTCAATCGCGTGTAATTCTTTGTTCCGGGTTTCCGGGTAACGGCCCTGACCCGAGCCAGGAACTCTCCAAAGTCAAACGGTTTTTTGATGTAGTCGACGGCTCCTTTATCAAGTCCTTCGATTACGCGATCAGTCCCGCTTAACGCACTGACGATGATCACGGGGGTTTGAATATTGAACTGCCGCATATTCTCCAGCACCTCAAACCCCGATTGTCCCGGCAGCATGATGTCCAGGACAATGAGATCGTAGTTTCCGACAGACGCTTTTTCCAGTCCTTCGCTGCCATTGTGCGCGGCGTCGACCGCGTAGCCCTGCTCCCGGAGTCCCTTCGTAATGTGATCGTTCAGTTTCGGCTCGTCTTCAATAAGGAGGATCTTCATATGGAGTTTACTGCATTACAAAATTTTTTCCGTCGACCACCACGGTACGCGGTGTGATGATGCGATAGTTGCGGCTATAGTACTCCCCTTCTCCCTTCACCCTTTCATCGCCGCTGATTTCCATCATCTGCCCCTTTTTGAAATAGTTTGTCAATTGTTTTTCCATTGCCAACGAGACGGGAATGTAGCAATCATTTCCGATGACGATGCTGAGCACTTTTCCCCGTTCATCGCGGTTCACTCGCGAAATCTTCCCCTCGATCCTGGCCGGTTTATGATCATGTGGAATGTCAAAGCCCCCGTACGTGCCGTAAGAATCAATAAGAATTGTATCGCTCCTGTTCACGATCGCTGCAAGCTCCGGGGGATCGAGGAGCGAAGGAATCGTTTTACCCGAATCAAAATAGAACGTCATCGACTCCTGCCGCTCGGCTAAACGACGCATCATTTGTCCATAGTTACTGGGGAATCCCATGTAGACCTCCCCATTGCGGGTCTCTACATTAATGCCGATGCATAGGTAGTTCTGTTTGAAAAGCAGAGACTTTATAGTCCCCTCAACTTTTCTCAGCGGGCGGTAGTAATAGAGTCTTTTTACATTGGGAATTGGAAACACGAATCCCTCTTCAATGGGATACTCGTTGCCGCGAAACGAGACAATGTCGCCTGGCTTAGCCTCATCGGGTATGTAAAACCAGTTATAGGCCGTCAGCCCATGGTCAAAGACAAGCGCACGCTGGCGTTCGCTTAGCTCATATTTGGCCTTGACCTTAACGTCCATAAAAATCCCGACCTGCCGTCTCCACATTTCCGGCTTATCCATTGAAAATTCAATCCAGCCATCTCCTTTTTTTACGGCTATCAATTGATCGTTCTCAAACAACACGCGTTGTGCCGCTGGCAACGTCCTGACGTTGCGATTGACGTGAGGAAACACGCGGGCTCTTACCGTTATTCGTGCACCCGGAGGATAGTCCGTCGTAAGCATCTCCCCGTATTGCGGAGGGAATTTAAAGTGCAGCATTTCTCCTTCGGTGGTCAAGGTGATCCGGCTATAGGCCAGACCGGTTCCGGATTGATACGCGTTCACATATCCCACGAATTCCTTCACTTCACCCTTTGGCTGAGCAACGGCCGCGAAAAGTGGGAGTAGTAAAAATGAGATGACCTGATATTTTCGTCCCATAAGGCTTTTCGTACGAATTAAAGCCCTATTGTTAAGAACGGCTTAATCAAAAATTAAGAATTCTTAACCGGGACGCCCGGCGTGGTCACTGTTTGTAGACAACGCCTTCCTTCATCACAAAGCTCACGTTCTCCATTGTGCGGATATTGTCGATTGGATTTTCGTCCGTCGCAACAATATCGGCGAGTTTGCCCTTTTCCAGTGTACCAAGTTTGTCGGCCAGGCCGAGAATGGTAGCATTCACTATGGTGGCCGACTTGATCGCTTCCATCGCCGGCATTCCGGCTTCAACCATATAGGTGAACTCCTTGCCGTTCTCACCATGCGGAAAAACTCCGGCGTCTGTACCAAACGCTATTTTTACTCCGCGCTTGTACGCTTTGCGAAACGTCTCCTGGATCTGAGGTCCGATCTCCAGGGCTTTGGGCACCACGAGGGGATGATAATAACCCGGAACTGCTGCTTTCTCAGCAACAAATTTTCCCGCGCTGATCGTCGGCACGTAGTAGGTACCTTTTTCTTTCATCAGGTCCATGATCTCTTCGGTCATCTTTGTTCCGTGCTCGATCGTGGTAATCCCTGCGAGTACTGCTCTTTTCATTCCCTCGGCCCCGTGCGCATGCGCCGCCGTATGCATACCATAGTCTTTGGCTGTTTGCACGATCGCCCTGAGTTCCTCATCCGTAAACTGTGGACCACTTCCATCCTTAGCCACGCTTAGCACGCCGCCCGTCGCGGTGATCTTGATCAGGTCGGCGCCGTCTTTGTAACGTTGACGTACGGCCTGTCTCGCTTCCTCAGGTGAATTGATCACACCTTCCAGGGGGCCGGGATCACCCATCAGGTTCTTGCGATAGCCGTTGGTTGGATCGGCGTGACCGCCGGTTGTCGCAATCGACTTTCCCGCAGTGAGTATCCGTGGGCCTGCTACCGTGCCCTGGTTGATGGCATTTCGTAACGCAATGTTCACTCCGGATCCGCCGAGGTCACGGACTGTCGTGAATCCGGCCATAAGCGTCTTCCTCGCGTACACCGTACTGCGAAACGCAATGTCGGCTTCGTTCAGGGTAAAACGCTGAAGAACCTGGTCTTTATTGGTCTCGCCCTCGAGGTGCACATGCATGTCGATCAATCCGGGCATGACGGTTTTAGAACTGAGGTCGATCACGTTATCACCGGACGAAGGATTCACAAATCCTTTCTGAATATCGGTGATGAGATTGCCTTCGACGACGAGCGTCATTTGCCGTTGTACCGCATTTGACTTTCCATCGATCAGGTTTCCGCAATGGATGATTGTACGCTGGCCATATGCGTGAAAGACGGCGCAAAGAAGCGCCAGGAGAATGGTGTGTCTCATAAATCTATAGCGTCAGTGCTTCAAGTGCTTTTGAGTGATCGACTTGAGCGATGAAATTTGTTCGGGAGTCATTGGCTCCGGTTTCACGTTGAGAAGCAACTCAAAGAGCACTTCCCGGTCGTATCCGAGCTTCTCCGCAATCTTCGAGCAAAACACGATTTCCTCCTTGAACATTTTCTCATCTGTCTTCATCAGCTGGACGAGAGTAAACACAAAGTCGAACCTTTGATCGTCGCTGAGGTTTGTCGGAACCGCAACCTCATGCTCTTGTTCAAACCATGGGACAATCTCTTCCCGGGGAATGCCGATGGCCTTTCCGATGTTAAAGATGTAAGCTTTCTCCGGTCCTTCAACATGCCCGTCGATACGGGCCAGGTTGACCAGCAGCTTCATGTGCGCCACAGCTGACATATTCGAACGTTCAAATTTCGATCAACCTAATAAATGCAAAACAAAATACCAATACCTTTAGTGTTATGAACTTCCTCGCCCACCTCTATTTATCCGGAGATAATGAACAAATCATCGTCGGCAATTTTATTGGCGACTTTGTCAAGGGAAGGAATGCACTCCAGACCTTTGATCCGACCATCGCCCTTGGCATCGAACTGCACCGCGCGATCGATCAATTCACGGACACACATCCTGTAGTCCGTTCGAGCAAAGATCGGCTCCGCCCAAAGTACCGTCACTACGCCGGTGTGATCGTTGATATCTTTTATGATCATTTCCTTGCCAGAAAATGGAACGACTACCATAAAACTCCGCTACCTGAGTTCGCGCAACGCGCCTATGCAATCGTCAAGCGCGAACACGATATCCTTCCCGCCGGCGTGCAGTATATGTTGCCTTATATGATCAGCGGAAACTGGCTGGTCAGCTACGCCAGCGAAGAAGGCATCCGGAAAGCATTGAGCGGCATGGCGAGGCGCACCACCTTTTCATCCAAACTCGACGAAGCGGTCGACGAACTACGAACGTACTACCCCTCTTTCCAGGATGAGTTCGTCGCGTTTTTTGAAGACCTGCGTCGATATTGTGCGGATTGGCTGGATAACGCAACCAAAAAGTAAAGGCCTTTTGAGTTCAACGCTTCCAACCTATTTGGCAAACCGCAACTCTTGATCGCACACCGCCGCAACCCGTCAAAATCCTCACCGCTGCACGTGATCAGTTCGGCGCCCCTGTAGTCCACCACGCGCTGCGGTATTGGTATCAAGACGCGAAAGCTGCCCCATTGGTTCGGCCCCGGTTCGCGAACGTTAACGAACCTTGACGAAAATGAACGATGTTGCACGAACGTTGACGAACCTTAGTGATCCGTCACGAACGTTAACGAACTTTAACGAACTTTGACGAACTTTAACGAACGTTGACGAACCTGGTGATCCTTCACGAACGTTAACGAAACTATGCGATTTCCTATAGTATCTCTGGAGTAATACAAGAGTAATACAAGAGTAATAGCGGGGTAACGCCGCACCTGGAGGGAGGTCGTGCGGAATGCATTACCTAATTTTTCAAATCTTTTTAAGGCAACGCAATTGGCATTGCGAATTTCGCAACGCAAGTGGAATTGGTATTGGAAACTTTGCAGAAATCCGGCGACTTTTTTGAAAATGTGATCAATCCGCAAAACCGCGATTCCATGCAGATTTCACCCATTTTCGAGAATGCTTACGGTCAGTCGCGTCAAATTACCCTCGTACATCTGCGCATTGACACGTACTCACCCAATCTCTAAATCCACCTGGCTGGAGTCGGTGCCGTTGATCAATTTGATCTTGTACTTACCCTTAGGTGCATATTTCAACGGTACCGCCTGGTCGACGGTGGAGCGGCGTTTTTTCGGAGCATGCTGTTCATCCTCAATCTTTACATCCCACCGGAATGTATGGAATCCCTTCCCGGCATCCGTCGTCATCCTCCGCACCCGGTTCTGTTTTTCATCGTAGATCTCAATATCGATGGCTGCCGAAGGCTTTCCCACGAAATAAAGGACATCAACTTGCGGCGTAAAGGGTTTCGCCCAACCAACATTCTGTTGACCCCATCGTTCACTGTGGCGAATGCGCTCGGGCGCAAATGCCAGAACAGGTTTTTCGATAGTAGCGTTTGCCAATTGCTGAAGGGGTTTTACATCGGCGACGAATACACTGCGACCGTGAGTAGCTACCACCAGTTCATGATCACGCGGATGCACCAGCATGTCATACGCGGGAACGTTGAGCATTCCGTTCAGCAGATGCCATGTCGCTCCGCTGTCAAAGGAAACAAATGTTCCGGCATCAAGTCCACAATAAAGCAGCTTGCTGTTCACGGGATCCTGGATAACGACATTGGCTACGGATTCGGGAAGGTTCCCTTTGATACTGCGCCATGTTTTTCCATAGTCGTCACTCATGAAAAGCCAGGTCCTGAAGTCGTCTTCGCGATAACCATTCAGGGAAATGAAAACCGTACCCTCCCGGTGTGGCGACGCGAAGATGCTGCTGACCCACTTTCCTTCCGGCAAACCCTCCTTAATCAATGTCCAGGTGGTACCGCCATCTTGGTTGACCCAAACATTGCCATCATCCGTTCCGACGTACAACAATCCAAACCTCAACGGTGATTCTGCAACGGTGGTTATCGTGGAAAAGGGAACGTTACCCTGTGGCAGGCTTCGCGTGAGATCGCCACTGATGGCTTCCCAATGCTCACCCCGGTCGAGGCTTCGGTACAACCGGTTGGCACCCATGTACACGATGTCGGGATTGTGTGAACTCAGGATCAACGGAGACCGCCAGTTCCATCGCAATGGCTGTTCACCGATATCGTGCTGTGGTGTTATCCGGGTACGACGTCCTTCGGCAAGATCGATTCGGTAATAGTTGCCGAATTGAAACCCTGTATAGACAAGGTTGCTATTTCGCGGATCTGGAGCAACGAACATCCCGTCACCGCCGAGAATTTCTTCCCAATGGCGCGTTTGATTCGGTACCGAACGCGACGATCCTTTAAGCACACCGTTGTCCTGGAGTCCTCCGTAGACATTGTAGGGTCGCTCCATATCGACGTTCACGGTATAGAATTGTCCGACCGGCATGTTGTTGATGTGAAGCCACTCAGCACCCTCATCGTAGCTCTGGTAAAGACCACCATCATTGCCCAGAAGGATATGACGGCTGTCGTTCGGGTTAATCCAGAACGCCTGGTGGTCGACGTGTATGTTCCGCACACCGCGGAGCGTGTCCAGGCGATGCCACGTCACACCGGCATCGACCGACTTCAGAAGAGGAACACCTAAAAGGTAAATCAGGTCGGGATTGTCGGGAGCAACGCGTATTTCTCCAAAATAGTAGCCATAGCTATAGAAAACATTGTCGAGATCATAGCTGTTCATCTTCTTCCACGTAATGCCGCTGTCATCGGAGCGATAGACTTCCGCACCGATGATCTTCGTATTGGTGAGGTTCGTGTCGGCATCGTCGCCGAAATAGTTGGCGATTGCGGAAGGGTCGTATTTTCCCTGGCGGATATCGTCCTTAACACGGTGAGCGTCGTACTTCCTGGGAAAACCGCTGTCACGAAGAAATTCGTTCAGGGCTTTGTCGTCAAGGCCGAGGACCCGCTCACGCGTAAAGCGACGAAAGTCGTCTAACTTCAGTCCGGCTTTCTTTGTGTCCTCTTCTCTTTTTTCCTCTATCTCGCCTTGATTGTCAAGTACCGCATAGAGGATGTTTGGTTGACTCGGGCTGATGTCCAGGCCAATACGTCCCACCTGTTGACCCTGAGGCATTCCATCCATGGCCTTTGTCCAGTTTTCGCCGCCATCGACGGAACGATAGATCGCTGAGCCGGGGCCATTGCCTTTGAAATGCCATGCGCTGCGCTGGCGTTCCCATGATGCGGCCCACAGTTCGTTGGGATTTTTTGGATTGATGATCAGGTCTATTACGCCGGTGCTGTCGTTGATAAACAATGTTCTTTCCCAGGTCTGTCCCCCGTCCGTACTCTTGAAGACCCCGCGGTCCGCATTCTTCGAGTACAACGCCCCGATCGAAGCTACCCAAACGATGTCGTCGTTTTCTGGATGAATGACGATGCGGCTGATGTGCTGTGTTTCGGGCAAGCCGAGGTGAGTCCACGTTTGACCCCCGTCGGTCGACTTATATATCCCCGATCCCGCATAACTCGAACGGCTACTGTTTTTTTCGCCTGTACCCACATATAAGACGCGTGGATTGGATTGTGAAAGGGCAATGTCCCCAACGCCCAAAACGTCGACGTTGTCAAATATCGGCGTGAAGGAGATCCCATTGTTGACCGTTTTGAAAACTCCGCCCGAGGCATAGGCTACGTAGAACTCCCTGGGATTGGAATGATTGACGTCGAGGTCGACGATTCGGCCTCCCTGCACCGTTGGACCGATATTACGAACCTGATATTCCCGCAGGATGGAATTCTTCGACATTTCCCTCCTTATTTCGTAGGTTGCGCCGACTCGTCCGGCGTCCGGGGATTGCCCGAACATCGTGGTGGCAATTAGCAAAGAGCAAAGACCGGCGGAAATCCTTTGGATCGTCATGGGATCAGTGTTTAGCATTTACCCGAAATAATAATATTACGCTAAAATAGGGAATTACAGCCGTGACGACCGGCTGGTCCTTGGTTTGGACAGGGGCGCATCGACCTGGTGCCGTAATGATAATGACAGGCCCGGCTACGATGAGGGCCGGAGGGTCAATTCAGGCGTTCAGCAAAAAAGTGTGATTATGAATAATGATCCGGAATTAAGCGGCAAATATCTCGGCACGAT
>CAZIAG010000114.1:9442-9574 GCA_964537375.1 uncultured Roseivirgaceae bacterium | reverse complement strand
TTTGACGGTTGTGTATCACGTTACGCCGCTGAACGGCAGCTGCGCGGGCAATGTGTTCGATGTGACGTTGACTATCCAGCCGGAGCCGGTGGTGAGCACGACCCTGAACCGAACCGTTTGCAGCGACGATCT
>CAZIAG010000114.1:0-9342 GCA_964537375.1 uncultured Roseivirgaceae bacterium | reverse complement strand
CTGTGAGTGCATCCGGTTGTCTTGGCAATCCCCGTACGGTGACACTCACGGTTCGCCCGGAACCGGTGATGAACGCATCCCTGAACACAACTGTGTGCAGCGATGTGGCCAGTGGTATATCCTTGTCGACGGCGACGGGCAGTGTCACTGCGGCGAACTATACGATCAATAGCATTAGTGTGGCATCGGGCTTGACCCCGGCGATAGGAAACGCCAGCCTGGGATCAGGTCAGCCGGACAATGCGATTGCCGGAGACGTCTTTACGAACATTACGGCCAATCCACTTACCGTTGTTTATAACGTGACTCCCGTAAGCGCGGCAGGCTGCGCGGGTGATGCCATCAACATCACGTTGACGGTTAACCCCGAGCCGGTTGTTGCCAGCACATTGAATGCGACGGTATGCAGTGATAATGCAGGAGGGATTACGCTGAATACAAATGGAACGAGCGTTGGTGCGACGGCCTATAACATCACAGCGACGGTTGCAGGCGGGCTAAGTGGCACGGCTACGACAGGTAACGGGCTATCAGCAAACGCGATCACCAATGACGTGTTTACCAACACGACGAACGGGCCGCTGAAGGTTGTCTATCACGTTACGCCGTTGAACGGCACCTGTGTGGGTGATGTGTTAGAGGTGACGCTGACCATCGAGCCGGAGCCGGTGGTGAGCACGACCCTGAACCGAACCGTTTGCAGCGACGATCTTAATGGCATTACGCTGGCGACGAACGGAACGAGCGTCGAGGCGGCCAGCTACAACATAACAGGCGCTACGGTAGGAGCGGGTCTTGTGGGCACGGCGACGACGGGCAATGGTTTGGCGGCCAACGCGATCTATAACGACGTGTTCACAAACACGACAAACGGCAACCGTACCGTCCAGTATACGGTTGTTCCTGTGAGTGCATCCGGTTGTCTTGGCAATCCCCGTACGGTGACACTCACGGTTCGTCCGGAACCGGTACTTGCCACTGGCTTGGGCGCAACTGTCTGTAGCGACGACAACAGCGGGATTACCCTGGCCACCAATGGAACGAGCGTAGGAGCCGCTAATTACCAGCTGAACAGTATCACCGTTGCCTCGGGGCTTACACCGGCTACGGGTAATGCCATTTCGGGCAACAACAAGCCTGCGAACGCCATCCATGGCGATGTCTTCACCAACCTGACCAACAATACACTGGCGGTGACGTACCGCGTGACTCCGGTCAGCTCATTCAATTGCCTCGGAGATCAACAGGTGATTACCCTTTCGATACGCCCGGAACCTTCCGCGGAGAACTCCATGGAAGCGCCCGTGTGCAGCGATGTCGCTTTCAGTTTCAATCCTCAAGACAATATCTCAAACGCGTTAGTCACCTCTTCGTTCACGTGGGTGGCAAATTATCCTACCGGATTGATTGGTGGTGCAGGAACGGGTGCCGGCCTTGTAGACGAAACACTGAATAACAGTACCGACGAAATACTGAATGCAGTTTATACGATCACGCCTTCAAGCGGGGCGAATTGCGTCGGCTCGTCGTTTACCATCACCGTTCCTATTCGTCCGGAGCCGGTTGGCATGGATGATGCGGCCACAGTTTGCAGCGACGTCGCAATCGATTATAATTTGATTAACAATGTGGCAATCCTTGGAAATAACGTAGGGGGTACTTTCTCCTGGGTGGCGACCAGCAATCCGGACGTAACCGGAGAAAGCATCACGCCACAAAGCGGGGGCAAGATCACGAATGTACTCAACAACGTGACGAATACGCCTCACACGATAGACTACTTGGTGACGCCTACCAGCGTGGCGGGTTGTGTTGGGAATCAGTTCACTGTAAGTATTACCATTAATCCGGAACCTGTTGGCGTTGACGAATCGATTGTGATTTGTTCTGAAACAACGGTCGGATTTGATCTGCAAAACAACGTTAATGCTATCGGGAACAACTTGCCGGCGATCTTCGACTGGAGCGCGGCCCCACATGCGGATATTTCCGGTGAAGGTACCCTCGTAAAACGCGCTTCCATTATCGACGATGTGCTGACGAATAATACGAATTTGGTTCAGCGGGCCGTGTACACAATTCAACCTAGTGCACAGGGAACCGGATGCGTGGGAGATCCTTTCACGATTTCGGTGGATGTGAATCCGCGGGCGAAAGTGTCGGCAGGACCCGACCTCGCGATTTGTGAGGATGCGCTTTCTGTCGACCTGCAGGGCGAGATCACTTTTGCGCCTAACGGGATAGAGTGGAGTGAAGGAGCAGGTTCGTTCTCCGATATTAAGGATCCCACGGCAAGCTATACCTTCCATTCATCGGAAGTCGGTTTGACCGTACCGTTGACGATCACGGCCTTGGATCCCGATGACGCAGGTCCGTGCCCGCAGGAGACTGACGTAGTGAACGTCACGATAAACCCGCTGCCGGTTGTGGTCTTTACCGGGTTGCCTGTGCCACCTCCGGAACCGGCTCCACAGGTTCCGCAAATTGCTGAGAACAACATTCCCATTCAGCTCACCGGAAATCACGCAGGCGGGATATTTACAATCTTGCCTGACTCTTCATTTATAGGAAGTACGACCATCATTACGGTTGACAGGGTCACATTTGATCCATCGGCCGCGGCGACTGGGCCAAATTATATTCGTTATACCTACACCGATCACAATGGGTGCACGAACTTTGATGAACAGTTGGTGATCGTTAACGCGGTCACAGAAATTTCAATCGTCATCCCAGGGGCAGCGCAGGACGAGTTTGGAATTTATGAACTTTGCTCGAACAGTGGTCTTATACGTCTCGCGGGAAGGCCGGACGTTACTTCGGGGGGAGCGCCCGAAACTCAGTTCATCAGTATCCCTGCAGATTATTATGAACCGATCCCTACGGGTCCTCTCGCGCCGCTGGTGGTGATCGATGAACAGTACTACATCAACACGGATGGCCTGGCATCAGGGCTGTACGCGGTCAAGTATACATACAAAAATGAGCTTGCCGCGGTGACCGAAACCATTCAGTATTTCAAGGTATTTGCCAGTCCTGTAGCGAAGTTTAGCTCGTCTAACAACTGCATCGCGAGTGATGTGGTCTTCACCGATGAATCAACGATAAATCCTACACCTTTCCCCGCGACAATCGATCAATGGCATTGGGATTTCGGTGACCTGCAGATCGCCAATGTTCAGAACCCAAGCCACCGGTACACGGTTGCCAATACGTATAATGTCACATTGAAGGTGACGACAAACCAGGGATGTACTGCCCAAACGAATCCCGGTGCCAACCTGATTCGCGTAGGTGATGTGCCGATTCCAGACTTCAAATGGTCGTCCATTTGTAATAACGATTTCACGAAGTTTGAGGACCTTTCCGATCCCGGCGACATCAGCGTCATCACGGAATACGAGTGGATATTTGCTGATGGAGATACGTTGTCAGGACCGGCGCACCAAACTATTGGCGCAGACGTGCACAATGGCAGGACCGACCCGACGACAACATTTAACGATCCGGCGCATAGGTACGACAACTTTGATACGTATGAAGTGAAACTCACCGTACGTACCAACGATGGCTGCTCAAATTCAATAACCAAAACGGTGTTCATTCTGCCTTACCCGACGGTAACTCCGCTGGCAGACTCTGCCTACTTTGAGGACTTCGAGTCGTCGGATGGGGCCTGGGTACCCGAGGCCTTCACGGCACGCAACTCAACAGCGCCAAGCGATACGAGCTGGATATGGGGTATCCCCGGCGGGATAGAGATCAACCCGGGTCCGTCTGTCCGTGGCGCATGGTGGACCGGCAAGAATACCGATCCCGAAGTGACGTACTTCTCGAATGAGAACTCGGTAATAAATGGTCCTTGTTTCAATCTCAGCGAACTGTCGCGGCCGATGATTTCGCTGGACTACATCTCCGATGCGGACATCAATGATGGTGCAGTACTGCAATTCTCAATTGACGGGGGTAACAATTGGACGACTGTGGGTAATAACCTCGGTGGAAACAAAGCTCCGGGTATCAATTGGTTCAACGCAAGCGGTGTATTTTCAAACCCAGGTAACCAGGTAATTGGTCAGTATGCCTGGACCGGAACCGCCGAAACACATCCCGGTGAACAAGGGGTCTGGAAGAACGCGAGATACAACCTCGACATGATTCCGGTAGCAAATCGCTCACAGGTGCGTTTGCGAATCGCCTTTACCAGCAACGACGGAAACCCGACAACGGGCCCATACTATGGTTTCGCTTTTGACAACGTGTTCGTGGGCGATAAGAAACGGAAGGTGCTGGTTGAGCATTTCACCAACATATCAAGCCCGACCATCCGCCTCGGAAGTGAACACCTCGATAACATCTATACTGCACAGGCGGCCATGCGGGAGACCGATTTCTTCAAGATACAGTACCACATGGATGTACCGGGCCTCGATTCCATCAACAGGATGAATCCCACGGATCCGGGCGCACGGGCGTTCTGGTACGACGTTCCACTCCCGCCGTATTCTATTATGGACGGCTTGCGTGGACCCTATTACAAGGTTGTCTTCAACGGTGATCATGCCGTCATTGATGCGGTCGAACTGGATCGGCGAGCGCTGGAAGATCCGAAGTTTATGATCCGAAACGTCACCTTTGACAACGCTGCGCCGAGCGATGTGTTACGTGGTTCGCTTGAGTTTATCTACATAGATTCGGTCAAGACTCTTACGAACCCGGTCGTTTTCCATGCTGCTCTCGTTGAAACTGATCTGGCGGGCGACCTCAACGTAGTGAAGAAGTTGCTTCTCCAACCAGCCGGACTTACAGTGAGAAGGACCTGGACCTACAACGATGTGCAAAGCATCAATATTGACTACGCTATAGATGTTCCGATCCATGACTCGACCAAGCTATATCTTGTTGCGTTCGCTCAGGATCAGACTACACAAGAGATCTACCAGGCAATCCTTGTAAAAGCTCCGGCCAAAAAGGGAGTACCTCCGGTAAGTATTGGTGATGATCCATTGACGGCGGAGATTCGCGATATGTCTGTCTATCCGAACCCGGCGTCAAAGCACCTTAATTTCTATCTGCAGAATCCGTTGATCGGCACTTATCGCTGGGAGATGATCGACCAGCGCGGGGTGACAGTGCTCGAAGGTTCGGTTAATCACGATCTTTCATTACCTCAGCAGGTAAGTGTTGCCGAACTCCCTAACGGAATCTATTTCCTGAGAATCAGAAAAGGGACGGAAACGGTCTTTTATCGGAAGATCGCCGTTCTGAACCGTCATTAGGAAACGGTCAATTCCCGTGACAGGTCTTTAATCAGGGTTCGGCATGATTGGATGAATTCTTTTGTCGCGGCCTGCACTTCCGAAATCCGAGTTTTCTGTTTACTGTTTTCTTCGATGAAAAGGATCGTCGCCTGCAACGCGCTTATGCCGAGCAATGAGAATGAAGGTTTGATCTGATGGGCAAGCTTGGACAATTTCTCCAGATCATCGTCCGCCGCCGCCGAGCCCATCTGCTCGATAATGGAGGGCATTGTATCGACAAAGGTCTGCATCATGTCACGAATAAATGCCTGGTCGTTTCCGGAGATCGAACGTAAATAACTCAGGTCGTATATGTGCGACGATTGTTCGGGTGATGTTGCGACAGGTTGCGGCCTCGTTTCAATTGGCCGAAGTTTAGTGCCCGCCACGAGCTTTTTCAAAAGGTCGTCGGGAGTAAATGGTTTTGCCAGGTAGTCATTCATCCCGGCTGCGAGGCATTTTTCGATCTCCGCTTTGGTGGCATTGGCGGTAAGGGCAATGATTGGAATTGAATTGGCCCTGGTGTCCATAGACCGGATCGCATGAGTCGCATCATACCCATCCATTACGGGCATTTGCACATCCATGAGCACGAGGTCGTAGCTATTATTCTTGACTTTTTGCACTGCTACCAGTCCGTTTTCCGCCGTGTCAACCTGGCAGCGCCAGCTTTTCAGTATACTTAGAGCATACAACCGGTTTATATCAATGTCCTCCACAAGGAGAATGTGGACGGCGTTGGAAAAATCAGATTGTAATTGAGGTCGCAGTTTCGAGGCTGAAATATCTGCCGATTTGCCAAGAGAGTAGGGGATGATTACCGTAAAGACCGATCCCTTGTCCTCCTCGCTAGTCACCGAAATCCTGCCATCCTGAAGTTCGACGAGTTGCTTAACGATTGTAAGCCCCAGCCCGCTGCCTCCGTATTTGCGCGTAAAGCTTGCGTCGGCCTGGCTAAAACTTTCGAAAATCGTGTCGAGTTTGTCAGCAGGGATGCCAATACCGGTATCTTCTACCCGAAACCGCACCTGAAGCACGTCGCGATTTCTGGCGTCGAGGTCACAACTTATCCGGATAGAGCCTTTGTGTGTGAACTTGATGGCGTTGTTGATCAGATTGGCCAGTATCTGATTCAAGCGCACCGGATCTCCCATCAGAATCGTATTCAGTTCATCGTCGATATTATAATCAAGGGCCAGTTTCTTTTCGCGTGCCTGGTAAGTAAACGTGCCAATAAGCGATGGCAGCAGGTCGAAGAGGTTGAAGCCGATTCGTTCAAAACGAAATTTGCCGGATTCTATGGCTGCGATATCCAGAATATCATTGATGATGACTTTCAGGTTTTCGGCTGAATGGCGGATGGCATTGAGGTACATTTCGCGTTCTTCGGCACTCGTTGTCTGTCCGAGCAGATCCGCCATGCCGGCAATACCGTTGATCGGTGTGCGTATCTCGTGGCTAATGTTGGCGAGAAACTGTTCCTTCGCCTTCTGCAGGCGGAGCAACTCTTCCGCATTCTTCTTGCGTTCGGTGATGTCGCGACAGTCCAGGATAAAGCCATGTATCCCCTCTTTGTGTTTGAGGTTGATCGCATTGAACTCAAGAAAGAGATACGTGTTGTTTGTGCTTAGGAACTGGAACTCTACTTTTTCGGTGTACGCTCGTTTCTGACTTTTTCGAAACCTCAGCCTCAGGTCTTCCTGCGTGGCGGGATGCAGATAATCAAAGAAGTTCTTACCAACCAGGCTGCCCGCGCGGTAACCCAGCGTGTCGCGTACCGAAGCATTGTGATAGGCGATCCAACCGTCGTAGTCCACTACAAAGATCAGGTCGGACCCGTCCTCGACTACTGATTTGTAAAAAGATGCCTTCCGTACATATTGACCGAGTGTCATAGATCAGATGCCGGCTTTCTCCATTTCTTTCACGTACCTGTAGAGCGACGATTTCCCGATATCCAGGCGCTTGGAAACTTCCAGTATGTTGTTGTCGTATTTGTTGAGGTAGTGGCGGATGATGCGGTACATGTACTGTTCCATGGTCATTTCATGGTTAAGGAATGATTCGATCCGCGCCGTAGTGTTGAAGGTGATGTCCCGCGGCATGATTTCCTCGCCGGTTTTCATCACTGCCGCAAGTTCGATGATGGATTTCAGCTCCCGGATATTGCCCGGAAAATGGTATTGCAGAAGCTTTTGCTGCGCTTCCTGACTGATCCTTAACCGTGGAAGCTGGTTTTCCTTCGCAAAGGAATCGAGGAAATGGCGCGCGATCAGGATAACATCGTGTCCGCGCTCACGCAGTGGAGGAAGGTGAATAGGCAAGCCGAGTAATCGATAATACAGGTCTTCGCGAAAATTCCCGGCCCGAACCTCCTCAACGAGGTCGCGGTGCGTGGCTACGATAACACGCACGTTAAGTTTGATAACCTGATTCCCACCGATCCGCGTTACTTCACGCTCCTGTAGCACGCGTAAAAGCTTGGCCTGAAGGCTCAGATCCATCTCTCCGATTTCATCCAGGAAAATGGTTCCTCCCTCGGCTTCTTCGAACTTGCCAATGCGTCTCGATATCGCGCCCGTGAAGGCGCCCTTTTCATGGCCAAACAACTCGCTTTCGATCAACTCACGCGGTATGGCCGCAATATTCACCGCGACAAAGGGTTTATTCTTTCGTTTGGAATTGTAGTGTATCGCCTTGGCAACCAGCTCTTTACCGGTGCCTGTCTCGCCTGTTACAGAAACCGAGATATTGGTGTTGCACGCCTTTTCCAGCAGGCCGAATATCTTCTTAATCGCGGGGCTGTTTCCAATAATGCTCTTGCCGAACTCGTATTTCTCCGAGATCTCTTTCTTAAGAAAGTCGATCTCACGCACCAGCATGTTCTTGTTTCGGGCATGATTGATCGCGGTCAGCACCCGGTCTTTGGTCTCCTGGTCCTTTGTGATATAATCGAAAGCCCCAAGCTTCAGCAATTCTACGGCTGTACCAATTTTTTCCTGGGCTGATATGATAATCACATTGATATTGGGGTCGTGGGCTTTGATGTCGGCCAGAACCTTTTCGCCGGGCATGTCAGGAAGGGAATAGTCGAGCGTGACAACGACCGGATTCTTGTGAAGGTTGCTGAGACATTCCTTTCCTGTTGTGTAGAATTCAACTTCATAGTCGGGATTAAGTTCAAGAACGTATTTCAGGAACTTCGTATATGCCGGGTCGTCTTCAACGACAAAAATCTTTACCGGGTCCTTTTCGTACATACAGCAACTAAATTCAATACTTCAATAATGACATTTTTCGGAGATAATGTAAATAAAATCTCCATTTTCTGGCGCGGCCAGCCCTTTTAAACCCCCGCCCGGTATTTTGACTGACGATGGACAAAAACAACGGAAAGGTAGAGATTCCCTTTGTGTATTTTGTTTATTTGCACCGTTTATCGTTTTGCCCTATGGCGCAGTCAGGTTGGTTTGGAAGCTCCGTCGTACCATTCCGTATCGTGTTCTTGATGTGGGCCGCGTTCTATGTCGAGATGTTCTATGGTTGGCCTCTGAGCGCCCTCGGGATTCAACCCTGGTCCCTGACAGGACTCATTGGAATCGTCACAGGGCCGCTGCTTCACGGCAGCCTTGATCACCTGCTGTCGAACACCCTTCCGCTGCTCTTTCTCGGCACCGTCCTCTATTTCTTTTACGAGCGTATCGCCGGTACCGTATTTTTTCGCACCTATTTTTGGACAAATGCGATGGTGTGGATTTTTGGACGCCAGAATTCAGTACATATTGGCGCGAGCGGCATCGTCTACGGCCTTGCTTTCTTTCTGATTTTTTTTGGCATCTTCCGGCGCGATTTTACGTCGATGACTATTTCCGTCGTTGTGGTCTTACTATACGGCGGAGTAATTTACGGCATACTTCCCAGTGACCCGCGGGTCTCATGGGAATCGCATTTTGCCGGCGCCCTGGTGGGGGTCTACTCGGCGATTGAGATGAGTGCACGAAAAAAAGTAAGTTGATCATGGATGCCAGTGTAAAAAAGATTC
>CAZIAG010000113.1:2139-9578 GCA_964537375.1 uncultured Roseivirgaceae bacterium | reverse complement strand
CACCAATTTATAGACCTAACGCTTGAATATCTCAAGCGACATGACGGACGAGGAGGACGACGCGAACGAGGAGAGGGGGTACAGACCCTTTACGGGTAAAGGCCTGAACAGGGTTGCGGCGACTCTTTTTGTACTGATCGTCTACTTCGTCATCTTTTTAAAGATTCTGTTTCTCGATTAAGAACGCATGTACATCAACCGGGAAGGACGTATCTCGATCATTCTGGTATTTTCCCTGCTCCTGTTACTGTCGGTTGGAATTGCCTGGATGATGGTCAACACGAGCATGGCGGTCGGACCCGTGGCGGTCGTGGCCGTTGCTGGTGCATTCCTGATCGGTGTGGTGCTCCGGGATTACAAAGTCGGGATATACTTTCTCCTGTTTTTCGGGACGTTCATCTTTTATATTGAACGGATTGTTCCGGGGTTACCGGTTCCGTTGGGTGTTGTTTATGACGCGGTCGCCGGATTGGTCTTTGTGGCCCTTTTTATTCACGGCCGTGACCGTCGCGACTGGACGTTGTTCAGGAACCCGATCACGGTGATGTTCGTGGTGATCACCACTTATCAAATCCTTCAGTTCTTCAACCCCAATGCGGTTTCGCCGTTTGCGTGGCTTGTGTCCATGAGGAACAACGTGTCGTTCTTGCTATACGTGGCGTGTTTCCAGGCGTTCTCTTCCGTTAAGGAGGTGAATCGTTTCACCACGCTATGGCTCGTACTTGCCGCGTTCGTCGCCATCTATGGGATCAAGCAGGAGTTTTTCGGGTTGACCGATTTTGAGAATGCATGGATGCACAGCTCGGAGCAGCGTGTCAAATTGTATTTGATCTGGGGGAAGCTTAGGAAGTTTTCAATTCTGTCCGACCCGTCGTCGTTTGGGTTGTTTATGGCGTCGAGTGCGCTTGCCTCGATAACGTTGGCCATGGGGCCGTTCAGACCGTTGAAACGCCTGGGATTTGCCGTGCTGGCGTTTATCATGCTCTTGTCGATGTCATATTCAGGAACCCGGACTGCCATCGCGATGGTCGCGGTAGGCGTCGCGCTACTTGTGGTGATGACAATCCACAGCCGTAGAACATTGATCGCGTCGATGATCCTATTGTTTGTGGGTGTGATCCTTTTGTTTGGCCAGTTTTATGGCGGAACGATGACCCGAATCAGATCGACTTTCAATCCCTCGTAAGACCCATCAATGGCGGTGCGCAATGCGAAACGCGTCCGCCTCCAGGATTACGTCTTGTCGCATCCCATTGGGGGGGGGCTTGGTACAACGGGGAAGAATGGTGCGCGGTATTCGCCGGGTCACTATTTGGCCGGAGACTGGGACCCGGACAGTGGTTACTTGTTTACTGCGTTGGAAACGGGTTGGATCGGATTGATCCTCTTTCAGGTATTCTTTTTTATAGTGATGGTTCAAGGAATAAGAAACTATTTCTCAATTAATGATCCATTGCTAAAGACGATTACCCTGACCTATATCGTGCCGTTCTTTTCGCTGACGGTGGCACATTTTACACAGGATGCGCTTTTTCAAAAGCCTGTGAACCTGGTAGTGATCGTGGTTTACGCCCTGATGGTCAGGCTACCCTCGCTTGAGCGACGCAAACTTCAATCGGTTGACCTGGTTTGAGGGTGTGGTCGAGAATGGCTTTTGGAAAAGATCATAGACTTGGTGAGGATCGAATTGAATTACTCAGATGAACCGGATGAACATAGTACCACTCTTTCTTCTCGTGAGCTTTTCTGCTGCGTCACAAACGATCGACTACAACAAGATTATCTTGCCGGAGCATGTCAGAACGTCGGACTTTGGTGAAAAACTTGTTCAGATCGCCTGGCGAAATCACCCCCTGAACGAGGTATACCGAAGGGAGATGGCGATCGCAAATGTGAACGTGAGGGCGAGCACGGTAGATTGGTTGAACACGGTCCGTGTCTCGGCCAATATGAACGAGTTTACGTTGAATCCCGAGGCCGATATTTTCGGCCGCGCGGCATTTTATCCGCGCTATAATATCGGGCTGGCGATATCGCTGGGCCAACTCTTTACTATTCCCTACACAACGCGAAAGAACAAGGAAATGTTGATGATCGCGCAGGCGAACCTCAACCAGCAGAAACTTGCCCTTCGCAACGCCGTGCTGAAAGCCTATAATGAGTATCTGCTCCGTGAAAAGGTATTCAAGCTGCAGTCGCAACTGCTCCTCGACAATGAGACATCGCACAAGCTGGTAGAACAGCGATTTAAAAATGGCGATACCACGTTTGAGATTTACTCAGAAAGCCTTACCAGATACAGCGAGGTCTCGATCAGTGCCATGCAAGCCGAGACCGCGTTTAAGAATGCCAAGCTGGACCTTGAACAACTTATCGGCGTGAGACTGGAAGACGTGCGCTAAGGTCCCTGAAATTCTTCTCCTTCCACCGGTCGGGTATAGACGTGTATGAATGATTTTTCCGGGTGACGCGGCGCCAGGAATGTGAACTCGTATTGATAATGGTTTTTCAGGCAGTCGTGAACCCCCTCCGGATAGAAATTGATCACTTCCTTTGGCGACACTGATTCAAATATCACCAGGTCGTATTCTCGCCGTTCCACCCTGGTGCAGAACTCAGCAACTTCCTTTTCGAAGATCGACACGGTTTGATGGAACCACATTGGCTGGTTCGTGAGCGGCGTAAAGCCCATCTCATATGCGAGGGAGGTAAGTTCGCTCATGTTGAGGACCTTTAACTGCTCGGGCGGTGTGTTTTTGACAATATCTAGTTCTTTGATCTTTTTGATGCCTTCAAGGGTCTCCTCCGCCAGGAACAATTTTTCCATGCTTTTGTATTCCTTAGCCAGGCGATAACGATGGCGTGATGCTTCCTCGTTTTTATTTACTACCTGTGGTTTTTTGGTGATGACCCGGGACAAATTTCTCCAATAGATGCCGGTCCACCAAAAGACGACGAGTGCACCGCACGCCGCCAGATAGGGAAGACGCGAGAGGTTGAAGCTTAATCTCAGGTTGGCGATGCAATAGGCAAATCCAAAGGCGTAGAAGAACACCTCATTCTTTTCGGGTACCGGGCTGGTTACGGGAATGATCATCGCCTGCACCAGTATGGTTACGGTAAGCCATGCGAACAAGACTTCGTGCTTGTTAAGAAAAAACATCCTGCCGGCCAGGGCCTTGTCCATCACGAACAGGAGCGTGACCAGAAGAAAGAATTTTTCCCAGTAAGCCCAGCCTAGAACTTCATCGAGAAAATCCATGATAACGAGCCTTGATTCGTGGGGTGGCTGACCATAGTTGAACCAATAGAGGAAATCGTATTTCAGCAGGGGCAGGACAAAGATCAAGGCAAAGACGATAAAACAAAGGAAAAAGGTAATCCATTTCCATGGACTGCGGTCAACAATCGCATCGTATGTCAGCATTCCGAGTATGATGATCAACCCGATCCCACCGGCGTCCTGTTTGGTAAAGATGGAAATGAAAATAAAAAAGGAACCAAGGACGATGTTAAGCCATCGCTTCCAGTCCCGGCTAACCAATATTGCCCTTATGACGAAATAGATGGCGATTATTTCAAATACAAACACGAGGTGATTGTACCACGGCCAGAAGTTAAAAGAGACGTAGGAGAAACAGAAAACGATCACTGAAAGGAAGATAACGGGTGGTCGCACGCGCAGGGTTTTCAGTATGCCATGAAAGGCGATGATCGAAATTAGATTGATAAACGCCTGTGCCTTGATGAGGCTTGCAAAGTAGGGTCCGAATATCTTGAAGAACAATGCAGGGATGACCCAGTAGGTATACCCCATGGGCAATGAAAAATCCCGGAAGGGAACCTGTCCCAGGTATAATCGATACGCGCCCTCCCACGAAAGGAAGATGTTGATCCGGTAAGGATTATTGAAGGTTAGGGGCGCGAGGCAGAATGCCAGCGCTATTACCATTTCAAGAACAAACAATTGCCTTTCGGTAAGGTTTTTTCTAAGCATAGTTTGTATGTAAATCAGCGGCTTATGAGCGGCCTATCGCCAGAAGCCGGATGTTGGTGCGTATTTTTTAGCGCCATGGGGCATGAGAAAATTTATTGCCAACTGGAATAATTATCCCGTTGTGGAGGCCAGGACGATTTCCTTCGATTTCCGTTCCGAACTCGTTGCCAAACTGGCTGATTCGTCCATCGCGCACGGCAATGGGCGCTGTTATGGCGATGCCTCTTTGTTTCCCGATATTGTAAATACACTTCGCTACGATAAGGTCCTGGCGTTCGACGAAGACCACGGAATAATAACGTGCCAAAGCGGGGTCTTGCTGTCGGACCTTCTGCAGATAATCGTGCCGAGAGGATGGTTTTTACCCGTAACACCGGGGACCAAGTTTGTGACCGTAGGGGGCGCGGTGGCATCCGATGTTCACGGAAAGAACCATCACCTCGATGGCTCGTTCTCCAACCACATCGTGCGGATGTCTGTGCTGACCGGAACAGGTGAGGTCATGGTATGCAGTAAGGATGACTTTCCAGATCTCTTTTGGGCTACTTGTGGAGGACTGGGATTGACGGGGATTGTGCTGGAGGTGACCTTCCGGCTTAAGCGCATTTCCAGTGCTTGTATCCGTCAACGTCAGCTTAGGGCCGCAAACCTGGAAGAGGTGATGGATTTGTTCGAGCAGAATGCAGGGCACACCTATACGGTAGCGTGGATTGATTGTTTGAAGATCGGTCGAGGGTTCGGACGAAGTATTCTGATCGCCGGTGAGCATGCCATGCCTGACGAGGTTGCGGGTAATTCACGACTCGTGGCCCGCGAGAAGTCCTTACTTACGGTACCGTTCTATCTGCCATCGAATGTGCTGAATAGCTTCACGGTGAAGGTATTCAACGCGCTATACTATGCGAAGAACTATCGCCGCGACATGCAACGAGTCGGTCACTACGACGGGTTCTTTTATCCGTTGGACTCGATTCTCAACTGGAACCGGATTTACGGCCGTAAAGGATTTGTGCAATATCAGTTTGTGGTTCCCCTGGAGGCAAGCAAGGAAGCGCTTCGAAAAATTCTCAACCGCATCGCTACTAAAGGTGTCGGTTCCTTTTTGGCAGTGCTGAAACTATTCGGAGACCAGGATGACCTAATCTCGTTCCCGATGAAAGGCTACACGCTGGCCCTTGACTTTCCGATTCGCCCGGGCATTTTTGAATTTTTAGACGAGCTCGATGAGATCGTGGCCGACTACGGTGGACGGATCTATCTGTCGAAGGATGCGCGGATGAAGAAGGATATTTTTTGGCGAACGTATCCTCGTGCGGAAGAATTTTGTGGTATTCTGAAAAAGTATGATCCGCAAAACCGATTCAAATCGAAACTTTCTGAGCGTTTAATGATAAAGGGATAAATGGAAGAAAGTGTACTGATCCTGGGAGCAACTTCCGACATGGCTGTGGCGGTGGACCGTAAGTTTGCTTCAGAGGGTTATTCAATAACGCTGGCGGGGAGAAATCTTGAGCGTCTGGCCGACATTGAAGCGGACCTCAAGGTACGATTCAATGCCTTCGTGACGACGGTGCGCTTCGACGCGCTTGACTTTGATTCACATGCATCATTTTACCACGGCCTTCCGGATAGGCCGGACATTGTCATTTGTGTTTTCGGGTGGTTAGGTGATCAAGCAGAAGCACAAGCGAAATGGGAAGCGGCTAAACAAATCATCGATGTCAATTACGTAGGGGCAGTGTCGGTGCTCAATGTTGTGGCAAATGACTTCGAAAAGCGTGGACGTGGGGTGATCGTTGGTGTGAGTTCGGTTGCAGGCGAACGTGGACGACAGAGCAATTACTTCTACGGAAGTGCAAAGGCGGGCTTCACGGCATACCTGTCGGGTTTACGAAACAGGCTGTTCAGGTCGGGAGTCCACGTTGTGACCGTCAAGCCGGGATTTGTGAAGACCCGGATGATAGAAAATATGAAGACTCCGGCTTCGCTTACGGCGACGCCGCGAAAAGTGGCGGAGAGAATATTTTCAGCCGTGCGCAGAAGGAAGGACGTCGTCTACGTACTTCGCGTTTGGTTTCTAATCATGTTGGTGATTCGATCTGTTCCTGAACAAATATTCAAGCGCTTGAAGCTTTGACATCGCCCGGTGACGATGGGCATATCTTTTTAGCACGGGCAGTAGTTACTACAACGTTGTTCATGGAATACAAGGCACTTGTTATCACGGAAAAGCCAGGGGGGAAGTTTGAGCGCGCGATTGTCAAACGTGATATTCACTCGTTGCCCCCGGGTGATGTACTCATCCGGGTACATTACTCCGCCCTCAATTATAAGGACGGCTTGTCGGCTACAGGTCATAAGGGAATCACTCGCAAATTCCCGCATACACCGGGCATTGAGGCGGCCGGCAAGGTGGTCTTCAGTCGTTCGCCGCTGTTTCAGCCTGGCAACAGTGTATTCCTCACCGGTTTTGATCTTGGAATGAACACATCTGGCGCCTATGCGGAATACATTCGTGTGCCGGCAGATTGGCTGATGAGAAAGCCCGAAGGTCTTTCGTGTAAGGATTGCATGACCATTGGAACGGCAGGCTTCACCGCAGCTTATGCGTTGTATAAAATGGAATCGATGGGGCAGACACCGGAGTACGGGCCGATTGTCGTTACTGGGGCTACCGGTGGCGTGGGGAGCCTTTCTGTTGCCATTCTGAGTAAGGCCGGCTATGAGGTGATTGCTGTTACTGGTAAAAGCGATCAGGCGGACTATCTTCGTTTCCTTGGTGCCGCCAGGGTTGAACCGCGGGAATTTCTTAACGATACATTGGGCAAGCCGCTTCGCCGTGCGATGTGGGCAGGGGCAATCGACACAGTATGTGGAACGATGCTTACGACTTTGCTAAAGCGCTGCCGCCGCGACGGAAACGTGGTCGCCACGGGCCTTCTGTCCGCCACGCATTTTTCGACCACGATATACCCGTTTATCCTAAATGGTGTCAACCTTTTGGGTATCGGTGCGGGGCAAACTCCCATGTCGCTGCGCACAAAGTTATGGGAGCGGCTGGTCGGCGAATGGAACATCAGCGACAAGCTCCCGACGATCGCCAGCGAAATTGGACTCGAGGAACTAAAAGATCGTTATATTGATGCTATTCTTTCCGGAAAAACGCGTGGTCGTGTTGTCGTGCGACTCAAGGAAAACTGTTGCGCTGACAATGCCGATGGTTCAAACCGTACACTTCATCCTATGAATGGAAAGGCCGAAACTGCGAACGTCTAGTGCGCAGTACAGCGCATTAATGGACGACCTGGAAAAAGGATGTCCCGAGCCGCAACCTGGAATCTAACTTCCGATCAGGTACCTGCTATACCTGCCCGTGAGCCTTTTGACCGCATAAACCGCCCCAATAGAAAGCAACAGAACGAAAACAAAAAACATGAGGTAT
>CAZIAG010000113.1:0-2129 GCA_964537375.1 uncultured Roseivirgaceae bacterium | reverse complement strand
TGGGCAAGGAAAAGTCGAAGGAAAAACCCATGGTCCCGAGTACTTTTCTGCTGATGGAAATGAACAGGTAGTGCACAAAGAACACTCCGAAACTGTAGTAGCCCAAAATTTCGAGGAGTGGCATCGACCTGTTTCTCAGTTGGTAGAATAGCATCATTAAGCCCAGGCAAAGCACCAACGCCTTGAACATGTAGATGTTGAAAACCAGTGCTCCCTCCCGGATGACGTACTCGAAGCTCAAGTTGCGGGAGATACTTATGTTGCCGGTCAGATCAAGAACGGTCAACGCCAGGTAGGTTAGTGCCAGGAGGGGGAGCAACCGCCTGGACCAGGTTTGGATCTGCTCGCGGTAGTAGCTCGCCCACATACCGAGTATGTACACCGGCATGAAATGAATATAGGCGAGAAATGGGTTTGCGTTGTGTTCCGGTCGATAGGTAAAAAGGCAAACCAGGATCACAAAGGGTAAGCCAAATCGGTAGAATGTCTTGTTGTCGAGCTTGTGCAGTACCGGCGCAGAGAAATAGAATAGAATAATCGTAGAGATAAACCAGAAGGGTGGCATATGAGTGCCAGTTGCCAGCAGGTAGATGAACTTTTGCCAGTCAGGCCGGGAAGCAAAACTTTCAGGCAACGACAAGGACTGAAATTGGGTGTTCAGCCGAATCAGGATGAGCGGGATCGAGATCAGGAGGTATGGCAGAATGATATTGAGAAACTTTGCCTCGAGGTACCGTCGATAGTTAAAATGGTGATGGGTAAGGTATTGAAAAAGGAAACCGCCGATAAAGAGAAATAGAACAGTTCCGTTTCCCTCAGACGGATCGAAAAGGCTATCGAGAACGCGATTTACTTCCGGATGAGATACCCATTCGTGCTCGTATCCGCCCGCGTGAACGCCTACCACAAACAGGATTGCAAGTCCACGAAGATTATGGATGTAAGTAAGAAACCGCGACATGTTGGTTTTGGACGCCGTGAACGATGTTCGAGATTTCCCGCGCAATAATCTGGTTACCGTTCGGCGAAACATGGCAAAAATCAATAAAGATGTAGTCGCTGCCGTCAAATCGATCACTGAGGTCGATGATCCAGGGGTGATTGCGTTCGGAGATCTTCCTTTTGATACGCCGGTATACCTCCCGGAAGTTTTCCCCTAACTGATCATCAAGTTGGAGATGGTCTGTACGCGGGCTACCGATGTAAGCTGCTGGTTGCAGGAGCGCGACAAACTGCCCATTGCGCGATGTCACAATTTGATGGGCCAGTTCCCAGTTGCGAATCATCATCTCGGCGATCTGCTCTGCTTTGGTAGTGTCTGCCACGCAGTTGTAGGGAGAGGGTTTTGTTGGTCCTGTGCTCACTCGCCGGATTGCTGCAAGGATGTTGTCAGTAAAAATATCGTGTAGCAAGGCGATGACTAGCTGCGACTTGCCGGTATAGAGCTTGTCACGGTACATGGGTACCAGGCGGTGTGCCGGGAGTTCACGTATTTCCTCTGGGCATAAAAAAGCGACATCGTTGACACCATCGTAGAAGATCACGAGGTCGGCCTGTTCGTTGCGGGCGTAGAGCGAAATGAGTGCATCCAATTCTTGTCGCGTATTGAAGGCGAGTTGGGCATGGTTGAATACATTGTATTCAGGATGCAGCGCATTAAAAATGGCGGGGATGGTGTTTTGATCGTCAGCGCCTTCGCCCCACATGGTGGATCCACCAAAGAACCTAACGACCCGATTTCGAACGCCCTTAAACGGGGGCGATGGGGTGATTCGCATTCCGGCTGATGATACATGCAGGGTCTTACCACTGTACGCTTTCATTCGCCACCCGACAAACGGTTCGTACTGGTGCTGTACTGAGCCATAATCCGCGAATACTTGTTCAGCATAACGGGGGTCTTGCTTGTAATTTGGAAGCTCATGGCGCGGCGGTCCGTTCACATTTTTTAAGTACAGACCACATAGTCCGTTGGCAACGGCAAGAAGTACGGTAAACGTCGCAAGATGAATGGCGATTTGTTTGACTTTTTTCACCGGCTTTTCGCCTAAAAAAACCACGCCCTAGGAACGGAAGCGGTTGAAGAGGTAATAGGTGGGTTCGAAAGTACTTTTCCGACGGATGCGTTC
>CAZIAG010000112.1:0-9583 GCA_964537375.1 uncultured Roseivirgaceae bacterium | reverse complement strand
TTTGTTTCCATTGAGCTACGAATTCCTTTTGCAGCGAAGCCATGTGTTCGGCGACCGCTTCCTCCGCGAATCGCTGCATCCGGCTGTCGATGGTTGTGTAGATCTTAAGTCCCGAGTTCCAGAGATCATAGCCGTGCTCTTTGCACCAGCGCATGAGGTCATTTCGAAGCACTGACCTGAAGTACGTTGCCAATCCCTCGTTATGGTCTTGCAGTTGGTAGTTGAGTTGGATAGGAGTATTCCTAAGCGAATCGTATTCCTCCTTCGACTTGATGTAACCAAAGGTATGGTAGAGTTTACCCAGAACCTGATTTCTCTTTTTGAGGGCATTTTCCGGGAAACGCTTCGGATCGAAAAGGGAAGGATTCTGAAGCATACCTACGATCAACGCCGATTCCAGAACGTTGAGGCTGTCAGGCTGCTTCCCAAAGTATGTCTCGCAGGCCACTTTGATTCCATAGGCATTTTGACTGAAGCCGGTCGTGTTGAGGTACATCGCGATGATCTCTTCTTTGGTGTACTTTTCCTCGAGCTGTACTGCGATGATCCACTCCTTGGTTTTGCTGATCAGTATTTTTAGCGCTCGGCCGATTGAACCATCAATGGTGGTCAGGGGACCGTCGAGTTCATCGCCCCGCGTTTTGAAGAGGTTCTTTGCCAACTGCTGGGTGATGGTGCTGCCGCCTCCCTGGTGGCTGAAGGTGAGCAGACCCCAAAGAACCCGTGGGTATGCCCAGAAGTCCATGCCCGCATGGTCGTGGAAGCGATGATCTTCCGAGAGCAACAGCGTATTAACCAAGTCAGGCGAGAGTTGTTCGTAACTGACCTGGCTGCGGTTGTAGCGGAAATAACGCCCCAGTGAAACGCCATCAGCGGAGATGAGTTCTGATGACAGGTCGTTCTCTGGGTTCTCTATTTCCGCCGGGTCAGGCAAGCCACCAAACAGACCGAAAAGGTCGATTTTAACCATGTAGACGTACAGCGGCACACCAAGGGCGATGCAGAAGAAGAGGATCCATACAGCCTTGACGGCCCTCTTGAACCACCGGTTCTGCTTAAGCAGGGGGTTACGGATTTTTTTCCGTGTAGTTCTTCCGGAAGAATTGGAGGTACTCATTGAGGCCTTGGGTTCTGTAAAAAATGCCGAAGTTTTCTTTCGTTATGACAAAGTTATCGATTTTATGGTTTCCGGCGGCTATCAGGGAAGGCCGCTTTTCGGCGAACGCCTTGTAATACGCCATGGCTGTATTCAGGTCAGGGATGTCGGCAACAAAGGTGAGGTTGTAGTCATCGCTTAAGGTGAGATTGCTGGTCTTCAGGTTCAGATGCGTAAATGTCGCCCGGTTGAAAGATTCGAGTGCGTTCGTGACTTTTTCGGCGAGCTGGGCAGTATTTGGATACACAACGACGAAGTAGTGCGGTTGATCGAAATATTCGATGTATTGAATGCCCCTGCGTTTTTCCAAGGCGACTTCGAACTGCCGTGAAGTCTCGAGCAGTTTCTTCGCATAGGCTGCCAGGTCGCTTTCGGCATACCGGGTGACAAACTGGTCGAGTTCGTATTGGTAGCGGGTAATACCATCGGTCTCTGCGAGCAGGAGGATACGCAGCAGTTCGAGGTTTGGTGTAAAGGACGTTTCGCCCAACGCGGTGGCAATACGAAGAACGGAATCAGCACGCTTATAGTCTTTCATTTCAAAAAGCCGGTATGCATCCTTATAAATATCCTTTTGTTTCTCCGCGGCCTGGCTGGATTCCTGAAGGTAGTTGGGATTGACAAGTATCCGTGCGAAGGTAGAGTTCGGATATTTTGTCTTGAGCAGCGTGGCATAATGCTCAGAAGTGTCTTCGTCGAAGTCCTTCAACATCAGGTAAAGGGCGTAGAGGACCTCCGGTTCGTATTCAGTTTCAGGAAACCGCGTAAGCAATGTGCGATATGTCTCTATCGCGTTTTCTCTTTCCTGCAGCTTGAAATAATAGATATCCCCCAGGTGAAAGTATGCCTCTTCAATTAGAGCGAGGGCTTCCTGTTTCGCTTCGTCGGTTCGTGGTATCTGTTGGGAAATGCGGGCATACTCAACTTCTACGGGATCCACGGTCGCTTCGGGACTTTCGTCTTCCGCAATGGGCGTATCGTTTACGTTAGGGTTCGTTGGGCGAGTGGTTACGCCGGTGGATTGGCGCTGCGATCGGCGCCAGTTGTCTTCAAGCTTAATGTTGCCCCAAACCCTGACGAATTCTGTCTGGCCCAAAGCCATCGCATTCGGATTGCCGAAATACCAATCTACTCCCGAAACGTTGTTGTCGTTGTTGCCGAAAGAGTTGTCGTTGTTGGAGACAATTTCTACCCGGTTCAATCGCCTGCGTTTCTTCCCCTGTCTCTGTTCTTCGGCCTTGGTGCGTTCGGTCACTACGGAATCGATCATCGTCCGCAACGCAACCGAGTCCAACAATGCAAGTGAAAGGAGACTATCCTGCCACTGGATGGTCTTCAAATGTTTGACGAATTCATTTAAGACCTCTTGCCGGGCCTTGATTTGTTCATAGCCCTCATAGTCCGTCGGTAGCGATTGGCTGGCGCTGTCGTAGTACGCCTGCGACATCTCGTAATTTCTGAGTGTGTCGTAGTAGATTTCCCCAAGCCGCAGGTATGCTTCGCCATCGATCTTTCTGTTGGTGCCTTTTCTCACAGAGAGGTTAAAGTTTTCAATGGCTTCGCGGATATTGGATTGCTTCAACTCGAAGATGCCCATCTCGTAATAGATCTTGTCGAGAAACTCTTTGTTCTTAGAGTCTTTCAATAACCGACGGAATGATTTGCGCGCGCTGCTGATGTCCCGACTACGAGAGATCTCCGTTACCTGTGCCATGTAGAGTCGCGCGTAAAAGTCAACCTCATACTCGGGGTTTGTCGCGAGGCATTTCCTGTAGTAATTGTAAGCCTCTGCCTCGAATCCCAGTTCCTGGTAGACCTGGCCGATGATGAAGTAAATGCGACCTCGCCTGTCCTTTCTCTTCAACAGGTGGTCGATCGACGTGAGGCTACGGACCATCTTATCGTAGTCGTCAATCATCTGGAAATAGTACGCCCTTTCGAGGCCGAACAGTTTGCGGTTGGTATTGCTCAGTTTTTGTTTTTCCAGGTAGTCAATAGCTGCTTGTGCGTTGGCATATTCCTGGTGTTCCGTGTAGGTGCGAATGAGGTTGATGATCGCGAGATGACGTGCATTTTTGTCTTCTCCCTTTGTATTTACATGTTTGAAGGTAGCAATGGCGTTGCCCCAATCCATACTGTATAGGCGTGCCTTGCCGACCAGTATGTAGGCATCGTCTACCCACTTACTGTTGGGATGTCGCTGGATGGCGATGGAAGCCATCTTGATAGCCTCCTGCAGCTCTTTGTCGTATGATTTTGCGAGGGACGAATCGAGAGGGGGGAACAGGCGAAGTACGTTGTTGTAATCATCAACATGGTTGTCGCGGATGGTCTGTTCAATCTTGCGGATTCCTTCATTGGCGTACCAATAGCCGTTGTAATGCGCCGTTATGTTGTGATAGGCTTTCGAGGTGACCGTATTCTTTTCCGAAGAACACGCTCCCAAAAAGGCGCCCAACACGACATACAGATATAAACAGTACTTCTTCAATCCAGCCAGTTATCCTTTACACAAACGCAAAAAAACCCGATACCTTATTTAAGTCGGGGAGAATATCTAATTTTGCAAAAAAACGTCATATTTTGAAATGGTCAGCCTGCCGCGCTCGCCCATGCGTCGAGTCTGCCTTTCACCGTCGTGCTGCAAGTATAACTAATTATGAGGCCAAAAAAGACGTTGTCGAGCTGGCTCACCACCCGGTACCAGCTCATTATTCGGAATGAGGAGAACTTTGCCGAGAAGACGAGCGTAGGGTTTACGTACTCGAAGATCATTCTGTTTTCCGTTCTGATTTTTGTGGTGTTCCTGGTGATCAGCCTCTTCCTGGTAAAGACCGTGTTGGAGAAGTGGTTTGATCCGAAGTACGAGAAGATGGTCCTTGATCAGCGCCTGGACGGACTGGCACTCAAGGTCGATTCGCTGGCCATGGAAGTTGAACGCAAGGACCTTTTTATCGCCAGTATACAACGCGTCCTCAGTGGCGACACCGCCGAGTTTCAGGATCCCGCGTCTATCCTTGGGAGCGAAATAGAACAGGTGCGCAGGCCGACTGACGTCGACATTCATCCCCGGGACTCCGCCTTTCGCAGGGACTTTGAAAACTCCGACCTTTCGCTGATTACATTGACCCGAAACCGCAACCGCGAGTTACAGGAGGCATTTTTCTTCTCCCCCATCAATGGCTTTATCTCAGACCCGTATAATGTGAAGGAGGGGCATTTCGGCGTCGACGTGGTGGCCAAGACCAATGAACCGGTTAAGTGTATTGCCGACGGCACGGTTATCTTCTCTGACTGGACCCAGGATGGGGGCTACGTGTTGATGATCCAACACGGGGGCAACCTGATTTCGGTTTATAAGCACAATGCCGAACTTTATAAAAAACTTGGTACATTTGTAAACGCGGGTGAAATCATCTCTATCGTCGGCAATAGCGGCGAAATGACCAATGGGCCTCACTTGCATTTTGAACTATGGTATAACGGGAATTCACTTAATCCCGAGGAATTCGTTACTTTTTAAACTTTAGCGCATATGTTCACTTCCAAAGAAGAAAAACGCGTAGCCGAAGAGATCAGCAACTCCAGCAACACCATTGGCAAAGGCACTTTCCTCGAAGGCAATGTTGAGACGTACGGCAACATTCGCATAGAAGGTAAGGTAGTAGGTAATGTAAAATCGAAATCCAAGATCGCCCTCGGCCCTTCCTCCCATGTTGAAGGCAACGTGGTATCACAAAACGCCGATATTGAAGGTGAAGTTAAGGGCAAAATCGAAGTGTCGGAACTGCTTGTGCTGAAATCCACCGCGGTAATCAACGGCGACATCATCACGGGCAAACTGGTCGTCGAGCCGGGCGCCGTGTTCAACGGTACCTGTCGGATGGGAGCTGCCGTGAAGGAAATCAAGATCACCGAAAATGGAGGACTCTCCCGATCAATCTCCGCTCAAAAAGAAGCGCAGTCAGTATGACACGTGGCTGCGTTACAGCTCTTTAGCGTTACAAATTCTTTTGACCATCACCGTTTGTGGTTGGCTCGGTTATAAACTGGACCAGTACCTTCGACTCAACATTCCCATCTTTATGCTGTTGTTCGGTCTGCTGGGATTCGGCGGCGTGATGTATAAAGTGTACCGATCCGTCACGCGTGAATAAATCCCGATGGTCGCCTTTCTCTTGTCGCTCGCCCTTTCGGCCCTGGTCATCGTCGTGACGACGCTTGCCGGCGCGCAGCATGGGTACTTCGATCGGCCTTCCTTTCTTGTTCCGACGATGCTTATGGTACACGGGTTATCGGCCATCTTGTTCTCGTTTATTTATCGCATAAACGAAGCCGCATCCTTCCAACGTGCTTACCTGCTAACCGTAGTCGTGAAGCTGATCGTCTATTTCATTTACAACATGATCATGGTGTTTACCGACAAGCCGTCGGCCATGGAAAACGTGGTCTTTTTTATGGTGACCTATGTCGTCGTTACCGCGCTCGAGGTGACCTTTTACTACAGGCAAACGGGTCGTTTTGGAGGGCCTTCCTAAGGGTCAAAAATGTTTTAAAAGATTTTTTTGTGGAGCTTTAATTAATACCTTTGCGGTCGGATTTTGAGAACCTTCTAAGAACTTTCTAAGAGCCTTAATGACCGCGTTTCTCCACCGAATCGGCCGTTTTTTCGTCCTCCCCGCAGTCTTCATTTTTGCTTTGACAACGGCGGCAAATGCTGCTGATAACGGGGGCGAACAGGGCAAGGATTTTGACCCCAGTGCGGTGATCCTCCATCACGTTATGGACGATCACGTGTGGCACCTTTGGGATGGAGCAACGATCTATCTCCCCGTAATAGTTTATTCGTCGGAACGCGGTCTCGAGATATTTTCCTCTCGTAATTTCTACGATGAACACCACAATATTGTGGACTACAACGGTTATCGGCTCGAGCACAATCACATCTACCTGGCCGAAACCGGAGAGTCAGTGCTCGACCTCTCGATCACCAAGAACGTAGCGATGCTGTTTATCAATGCAGCCCTGCTGATAATTGTCTTTCTCTCCGTAGCCCGGGGCTACAAGCGAAACCGAGGACGTGCACCGAGCGGCATTCAATCGTTCTTCGAACCCATCATTGTGTTTGTCCGCGATGAGATCGTAAAGCCGAACATCGGCAAGAAGTACGAGCGGTACTTTCCGTATATACTCACGTTGTTCTTCTTTATCCTGTTTGGAAACCTCCTGGGCCTCTTGCCGGGTTCGGCCAACCTCACGGGAAATATCGCGGTGACCTTCACCCTGGCGGTGATGACGTTCCTGATCACGAACTTTAGCGGAAACAAGGCCTATTGGGCGCACGTGTTCTGGACACCCGGTGTGCCCTTTTTGCTGCGTTTCATCATTCTCCCGGTTGAAATCGTCGGCCTCTTTACGAAGCCCTTTTCATTGATGATCCGATTGTTTGTCGCTATTACGGCTGGGCACATTGTGTTGCTGAGCCTTATCATGCTGACGTTCATTTTCGGCAGTTATTTGGTCGGTATCGGGTCTACGCTGATGGTGTTGTTCATCAGCCTGATTGAGATTCTTGTAGCAGGAATCCAGGCGTATGTTTTTGCGTTGTTCTCGTCGCTCTACATCGGGATGGCGGTTGCGGAGCACGATGAACATCATTAAAGAGATTAAAGATTTCCCCGCCCGTATTCGGAAAGGGATTGTTTCACTTAACTATATATAAAATATGTTGTTTGCAATGTTGTTGGATATCAGCTTCGCCGTCATGGGTGCTGGTATTGGTGCCGGCCTTGCCGCAATTGGCGCGGGCATCGGCATCGGTCGGATCGGTGGCTCGGCCATGGAAGGTATGGCGCGTCAACCTGAGGCATCCGGCAAGATCCAGGGTGCCATGCTGATTATCGCGGCGCTCATTGAGGTTGCAGCGCTTTTTGCGCTTGTCATCTGTCTGCTGATCTCGAATAAAGTATAAGGCAGCAAGACACCATTGGCCTGACCGGGCGCTTGGTCCGTTCAGGCCTTAGTTTGAAAACATCATCTAATAACAAGATAATACTATGGATCTCCTGACCCCCGGTGTGGGCCTGATCTTCTGGCAAACTGTCGTGTTTGTCCTGCTGGTGTTCTTGCTGGCGAAGCTGGCATGGAAGCCCATCATCAGCTCTTTGAAGGAGCGTGAGACTTCCATTCAGAATGCCCTCGAAACGGCCGAGAGGGCCAGGCTTGAGATGGCGCAGTTGAAGTCCGATAACGAAAAGCTTCTCAAGGACGCCCGCGAGGAACGCGATCGCATCCTGCGTGAGGCGCGTGACGTGGCCAATCGCATGAAAGACGAAGCGCAGGCCGACGCAAAGAAGAACGCTGACAAGATCATTGAAGACGCCCGAGCTGCCATCCAAATTGAAAAACAGGCTGCCCTGAAAGATGTGAAAGTTCAGGTGGCCATGTTTTCGCTGGAAATTGCCGAAAGGTTGATGAAGAAAATCCTGTCATCAGACAAGTCGCAAAAAGAGCTGGTGGACAGTTATCTGAAAGATCTTAACGTGAACTGAGAATGACTGACTCAAGAGCCGCATCGCGTTATGTGAAATCCCTTCTCGGTCTTGCCATCGAGCAGAAGGCCCTTGAGCAGGTGCACAACGATATGTTGTTGTTTTCAAAGGTGGTCGAATCCAGCCGGGAACTGAAACTCGTGTTACGGAACCCGATCATCAAACACGACATGAAGAAAGCCATCCTGGAAAAGCTTTTCAAGGGTAAGGTGCATTCGCTCACGATGGCGATCTTCGATATCCTGACGCGCAAAAATCGCGAGCCACTGCTTCCAGCCATTGCGTCGGGATTTCATCACGCTTATAACGAATATAAAGGCGTTGGAGAAGCGACTGTCACCACGGCTATTCCGTTGGATCCATCGTTACGCAAGCAGATCGAGAAACTCGTTAAACAGTACAGCGAGAAAAAAGAAGTGGAACTTGTCGAGAAGGTGGACCCGGACATGATTGGTGGATTTGTGCTCGACATCGGAGATCGCCAGGTGGATGCCTCGATCCGCAACAAACTAAAAGCATTGAAACTACAGTTTAGTCAGAATCCTTACATCAAAGAATTTTAATCTTCGGACCATATGGCAGAGATCAGACCAGAAGAAGTATCGGCAATATTGCGTGAGCAACTGGCGCAGGCGCGCACCGAGGCGGAGCTCGAAGAAGTGGGCACCGTCCTGACTGTTGGTGATGGCGTGGCCCGGATATACGGACTTACCCAGGCTCAGGCCGGTGAATTGATCGAATTTGAAACCGGGCTGAAAGGCCTCGTGCTGAACCTCGAGGAGGACAATGTCGGTGCCGTATTGCTCGGAGATTACCGTGACATCCGCGAAGGAGCTACCGTAAAACGCACGGGACAGATCGCCTCGGTACGCGTTGGCGACGGTATGCTTGGACGCGTAGTTGATACCCTCGGAAACCCGGTTGACGGAAAGGGTCCTCTCAAGGGCGAGCTCTATGAGATGCCGCTTGAGCGCAAGGCCCCAGGCGTAATCTATCGCCAGCCGGTGAACGAACCCCTCCAAACAGGTATCAAGGCAATCGACTCAATGATCCCCATCGGCCGCGGTCAGCGGGAACTTATCATCGGTGACCGCCAGACGGGGAAGACCGCAGTGGCAATCGACACGATCATCAATCAGAAGGAATTCTACGAAAAAGGTAATCCCGTTATCTGTATCTACGTCGCTGTTGGTCAAAAGAACTCCACCGTGGCCAGCGTAGCCGCAGCCCTCGAAAAGGCCGGCGCTATGGATTACACGATTATCGTTTCGGCATCCGCTTCGGACCCTGCTCCTATGCAGTTCTTCGCTCCGTTTACCGGCGCGTCGATCGGTGAATTCTTCCGTGACACCGGACGCCCCGCGTTGGTGATCTACGACGACCTGTCGAAGCAAGCCGTGGCTTACCGGGAGGTATCCCTGCTGCTGAGAAGACCTCCGGGACGCGAAGCTTATCCCGGCGACGTGTTCTACCTGCACTCTCGCCTGCTGGAGCGTGCGGCGAAGATCATCAACAACGACGACATCGCACGTCAGATGAACGACCTTCCTCCGACGATAAAGCACCTGGTCAAAGGCGGTGGATCGTTGACGGCACTCCCAATTATCGAAACTCAGGCGGGTGACGTGTCGGCTTACATCCCGACGAACGTAATCTCCATTACCGATGGCCAGATCTTCTTGGAGAAAAACTTGTTCGATAGCGGTGTGCGTCCTGCAATCAACGTGGGTATCAGCGTGAGCCGCGTAGGTGGTAACGCTCAGATCAAATCCATGAAGAAAGTAGCCGGTACATTGAAGCTTGACCAAGCACAGTTCCGTGAATTGGAAGCCTTCGCTAAGTTCGGTTCTGACCTTGATGAGTCTACCAAGTTCGT
>CAZIAG010000111.1:0-9604 GCA_964537375.1 uncultured Roseivirgaceae bacterium | reverse complement strand
GTAGACCTCAGGAACCTCCTGTTCGAACAAGCGTTCCAGAAATACCGGTGAAGTACGTGACAGAATAATTTTCGGGTTGCCGTTGATCATTTCGACCTTGTGCACAATAGCCCGCACGTTTTCCCCTTTGCGATAACGATCTTTAGGAATCTGTTCGTTTCTTGGGATCGATATCTCATTGCCTTCCGCATCGATTAACAGCACTTCTTTACTGAGTACCTGGTAGACTTCGCCGGTGATAATCTCGCCCACCAGATCCTTATATTTCTGGAAGAGGATATCCTTCTCCAGATCCTTAACTTTTTGCATCAGCGTCTGACGAGCCGTTGTAACCGCACGGCGTCCAAAGGCCTCAATGTCGATGGGCTCTGAAACTTCTTCACCGACTTCGAAATCGGGCTCGATCTTTCGCGCCTCGGATAGGCTTATCTTATCATGCTCCCAAATGTCTTCGGAGTCATCCGGCACGATCTCGCGGATGCGATAGATCTCGAGATCACCTTTGTCTGCGTTGATGATGATATCAAAATTATCCGTAGGGATGGCACGGCCATTCTCATCCATTCCGTATTTCTTTTTGATCATATTCCGAAATACGTCCTCCAGAATTCGAATCATCGTGGGCCGATCGATGTTCTTCTGCTTCGCAAATTCGGCAAACGATTCGATCAGATTTGCTATATCCATATTATTTGTTATTTGAACGAAATCAATACAAACGTCTTATCGATCCTCTCAAAGGAAATCGACTCCCTATGAACTTCCTTCTTTTTTCCCTTGCCTGTCTCTACGGACAGGGTGATACTGTCGTCTGCCACTTCGCTGAGGATTCCCTCGACGATGCGTCCAGCACTATTCACGCGAACTTTTCGCCCCACGTGCCTGGCATATTGCCGCTTGAATTTCAGCGGCTGATCTACGCCAGGAGTAGTCACTTCCAATGTGTACCGGTCGTCGGGCAAGTCCAAGGTGTCGAGGGCCTTGGATAGCTGACGGCTTATCAAAGCGCAATCATCAATTCCCACGCCGCGGTCACCATCGATGACCACAGAAATTTTCCGGGGACCCTTTTTTGACGATATGTCAATGTCCACCAAAAACTGTCCTTCGGCCAGCAAACCCTCCGTAAGCTTTCTTATTTCCGCAGCCAGGTCCATCGGGATGATATAAACAAAGAGGGGACATGATCGTCCCCTCTAAAAATTTTTCAGAAGCTCCGCAAAGGTATAACGTTTTTTTGTTTTATACCAAATCCTGGGCCGAATTAAGGCGTGGATCACGGGATTCGTCGTGTCGTGACACTACGGGCAATCCAGATTCCGCCGTTTCCTAGGGCATCGCCATCCTTTAGCCTGGTCGGCCTTTCGGGATTAACGCTCCCCGGACGGCTCCGTCGACGTGGCGGCCATCAGCGGACGCTCAGATGTAGTCGGGCAAGTTTTTGAGGTAGGTCCCATAACCGCTTTTTTCCAATGGCTTGGCAAGTTCCAGCAGCTGCTTTTTGTCAATAAATCCGTTTCTGAATGCAATTTCCTCTATGCAGCCGATTTTCAAACCTTGGCGCTGTTCAATTACCTGTACAAAATTCGCGGCCTGCATCAACGAATCAAAGGTACCCGTATCCAACCACGCCGTTCCTCGACTCATCGGCGCGACTTTGAGGCGGCCTTGTTTCAAATAGACATTGTTGACGTCGGTGATCTCTAACTCTCCACGCGGGCTCGGCCTGATTGACTTCGCAATTGAAACTACTTCGTTATCGTATAAATACAGGCCGGGCACTGCGTAATTTGACTTCGGCCGGGCAGGCTTCTCTTCTATGGAGATCGCTTTTCGATTCTCATCGAATTCTACCACACCATATCGCTCGGGGTCGGTTACGTGATAGGCAAACACAACACCACCGTCCGGGTCGCTATTTTCGTGCAGTAGTTGTTTGAGACCGGAGCCGTAGAAAATGTTATCGCCAAGGATGAGCGCAACCTTGTCGCTCCCGACAAATTTTTCGCCGATAATGAATGCCTGAGCAAGCCCTTCAGGTTTTGGTTGTTCAGCATACTGGAATGAGCATCCGAGTCGCGAACCATCGCCAAGGAGTTTTCGGAAGTTAGGCAGATCATGTGGCGTAGAAATAACGAGGATTTCCCGTATGCCCGCCATCATCAACACGGACAGCGGGTAATAGATCATCGGTTTATCGTACAGCGGCATCAGCTGTTTGCTGACAGCCAGTGTTAACGGATACAATCGGGTGCCTAATTCACCGGCCAGAATAATTCCTTTCATTTATGATCCAGATCCGTGATTACTCCTGTCCCTCGGCTACCCGGTTTTTGTACATTTTCTCATAGTACTGCAGGTATTGTCCGGATGTAACATGCTTGAGCCAGTCCCCATTGGCAAGGTACCAATCCACGGTCTTCTCAAGGCCCACTTCAAAGGGGGTTTCGGGACGCCATCCGGTTTCGCCGGCGAGCTTGGATGCATCAATTGCGTACCGCAGGTCATGACCGAGACGGTCCTCGACGAATGTAATCAGCTTAGCTGAAGTGCCTTCCTCACGTCCCAATTTTTTATCCATGATGTGGCAAAGGAGTCGAACGAGGTCAATGTTTTTCCATTCATTATTGCCGCCGATGTTGTAAATCTCACCGGGTTTGCCTTTGTGAAAGATTGCATCGATTGCGCGAGCATGGTCTTCAACGTAAAGCCAGTCGCGAATATTTTCGCCTTTGCCATAGACCGGCAGGGGTTTATTATTGATGATATTGTTGATCGTCAACGGAATAAGCTTTTCCGGGAAGTGGTAAGGCCCGTAATTATTTGAACATCGACTAATGATGGTAGGAAGCCCGTAACTATTGTAGAATGCGGAAACGAAATGGTCGCTGCTCGCCTTCGACGCAGAATACGGCGAGCGCGGATTAATCGGCGTGGTCTCGACGAAGTACTCGCCATGATCAGCAGAGCCATATACTTCGTCGGTAGAAATATGATAAAAGAGTTTTCCTTGAAAGTTTCCCTGCCACGCAGCCTGCGCGGCGCGAAGCAAATTCAATGTTCCCAGTATGTTCGTCTCGGCAAATTCGGTGGGGTTGTAAAGGGACCGATCGACGTGCGACTCCGCTGCAAGGTGAATGACAGCATCGATATTGTGTTGTTTGAAAATCCGGTACAGTAACTCGATGTCAAGGATGTCGCCCTTAACAAAATGGTAGTTCTTCTTTTGCTCGACATCCTTTAGATTCTCGAGATTGCCCGCGTAGGTGAGCTTGTCCAGGTTGACGATTTCGTAGGCCGCATAACGGTTTACAAAAAATCTCACGACATGCGAACCAATGAAGCCCGCTCCGCCTGTGATCAACACCCTCCTGCTTGTCATATTAATCGTTTTCTATCGGACAAACTTATCGAAATTCTTGTGCTCGCGCATATGAAGCACTGCAACCGGCAATGACTTAAAATACTCATATGTTCGCTTTAAGCCTTCGCCTCGAGAAACTCGCGGTTCCCATCCAAGGATCTCTTTGGCTTTTGTGATATCAGGTTGACGCTGCTTAGGATCATCCTGTGGAAGCGATTTATAAACAATTTTCTGTCTCGTGCCGGTAAGCCGAATAATTTCATCCGCAAAGTCGCGGATACTGATCTCGTTGGGATTTCCGAGATTCATCGGTAAATGGTAATCGGACATCAACAGGCGGAAAATACCTTCGATAAGATCATCAACGTAACAGAATGACCGCGTTTGTGAACCATCGCCGAACACGGTCAGGTCTTCCCCACGCAGGGCTTGGCCAATGAAAGCTGGCAGCACCCTGCCATCGTTCAACCGCATTCTGGGTCCATACGTATTAAATATTCTAACGATACGTGTGTCGACACCATGATATCTGTGGTACGCCATCGTCATTGCCTCCTGGAAGCGTTTCGCTTCATCGTAAACACCTCTCGGGCCGATTGGGTTTACATTTCCGTAATACTCTTCGTGTTGCGGGTGTACTAATGGGTCACCATATACCTCGGACGTGGATGCCACAAGAATTCGTGCCTTCTTTGCTCGGGCAAGGCCCAGCAAGTTATGCGTTCCCAGGGACCCGACCTTCAGAGTCTGTATTGGAATCTTGAGGTAATCAATCGGACTCGCCGGTGATGCGAAGTGCAAAATGTATTTAAGCTCACCCGGAACATGAACAAATGTCGAGACATCATGCTCGTAAAATTCAAAATCACCGGTCTTGAATAGGTGCTCGATGTTTCGCAGGTCGCCGGTAATAAGATTGTCCATGGCGACCACCGAAAATCCTTCCTGAATAAAACGGTCGCAGAGGTGTGAGCCGAGAAAGCCGGCCCCGCCAGTTACTAACACTCTCTCTTTAGCCATTAACAACCTCCCGTCCTATACTATAATACGTGAACCCGTTTTCTTTCATTACATCGAGTTCATAGACATTACGGCCATCAAAGATCACCTTGGATTTCAACGACACGGAAAGTTTTTCGAAATCAGGCGTGCGGAACTCCGGCCACTCGGTGGCGATAAAGATCGCATCGGCGCCCTCGGCCGCATCATAGGCTGACTCAAAGTACTGTATCCGGTCACCAAACACCTGGCGAACGTTCTCCATCGCTTCTGGATCGTGTGCCTTCACAATGGCGCCGGCCTCAAGGAGCGCCTCAATATTGTAGAGAGATGGTGCCTCCCGAATGTCATCAGTCTGCGGTTTAAAAGACAAACCCCAGACGGCTATCGTCTTTCCTCGCAAGTCACCAAAGTAGTCCTTGATTTTTTGGATCAGCTTTGTCTTCTGCGTCGCGTTCACTTCCATCACAGCACGCAATATCTTGAAGTCGTATTTTACGTCCGAGGCCGATTTTTCGAGTGCCTGCACGTCCTTCGGAAAGCAGCTGCCGCCATAGCCGATTCCCGGAAAGAGGAAACGCTTCCCAATCCGGCTATCTGTTCCAATCCCTTTCCGAACGGCATCTACGTCAGCGCCGAGGAGTTCGCACAAATTTGCGATCTCATTCATGAACGTAATCTTGGTAGCGAGAAACGAGTTGGCGGCGTATTTCGTCAGCTCTGCGGATCTTTCGTCCATAAACACGAGCGGATTTCCCTGGCGAACAAAGGGGGCGTAAAGCGTTTCCATAATCTTTCTGGCTCGTGGCGATGAGGTTCCGATCACGACACGCTCTGGTTTCATGAAGTCCTCGACCGCAACACCCTCGCGTAGGAATTCAGGATTTGAAACAACGTCGAACTCAGCCTTGGCTGTTTTGCGAATCCTATCCGCCACTTTATCGGCGGTGCCCACCGGCACTGTACTCTTGTCAACTATCACGGTATAATCCTGCAGCATCGGGCCGAGATCGTCGGCAACTTTCAGAATATATTTCAAATCGGCGGACCCGTCCTCGCCAGGCGGAGTGGGTAATGCCAGAAAAATCACCCTGGCGTCTTTGATTCCTTCTTCGAGACTGGTTGTAAAGAAAAGCCTCTCCTGCTTGATGTTCCGTTCGAAAAGTTGTTCCAGGCCAGGCTCGTAAATCGTGATTTTGCCGGAACGCAGTTTTTCGACCTTCCTTTCGTCAATATCGATACATGTCACCGTGTTCCCGGTTTCAGAAAAACAAGTCCCCGTTACGAGACCCACATAACCGGTCCCAACTACAGCAATTTTCATTAATAGACAATTTAAGGCGCGAAATTAGTGGTTTTCTTGTGGCCAATCGGGGCCTGGCAGCCAAGTTTAAAATATCATACCTAATTGCAAACAAACATTCGTTTGTGAAAGCCCGCGTTATCTTGTACCTTAGCTGCCCTTTGGAAATAAAACGCCATTTGTGATATGGAAACCATCACTGAAAATCTGCCCTTGAAAATTGTATTTGACGAAACTGAGAACCAGAAAATGATCGCGGAAATGGTGCAGAGTTTCGGTCGCCGCGAGATTATGCCAAAAATGATGGAGTGGGATGAGAACCAGGAATTTCCGCTGGAAGTCTTTCGAAAAATGGGCGAGCTGGGCTTGATGGGCGTTCTCGTGCCGGAACAGTATGGTGGCGCCGGTTTCGGCTATCTCGAATACATAACCGCTGTCGCCGAAGTAGCCAAGATCGATGGCTCGATCGGTCTATCGCTGGCAGCCCACAATTCGCTCTGCACCAACCATATTTTGCAGTTCGGCAATGAAGAACAGAAGAAAGCATACCTACCGAAATTAGCCAGCGGTGAATGGATCGGTGCCTGGGGGCTGACAGAACCAAATACAGGATCAGACGCAGGGAACATGCGTACCGTCGCCGTCAAAGATGGAGACCATTATGTCCTGAACGGAGCCAAGAACTTTATTACCCATGGACGTTCCGGCAGCGTGGCCGTGGTGATCGCACGCACTGGTCAACCCGGGGATTCCCGCGGGATGACTGCCTTCATTATCGAAAAGGGTACGATGGGATTTGCTTCCGGAAAAAAGGAGAACAAACTTGGCATGCGCGCATCGGAGACCGCGGAACTTATTTTCACGGATTGCAGGGTACACAAGTCCCAGATACTCGGTCAAGAGGGTGAGGGTTTCATTCAAGCGATGAAGGTCCTTGACGGCGGCAGGATATCCATTGCTGCCCTGAGCCTTGGTATTGCCATCGGCGCGTTCGAAGCGGCACTTCATTACGCAAAGGAACGACATCAGTTCAATCAGCCGATCGCTTCCTTCCAGGGGATTGCCTTTAAACTTGCCGACATGGCAACCAAGATAGAAGCGGCAAAATTGCTCACCTTCCGGGCTGGCGACCTTAAGAACAAGGGTCAATCGGTGACCAAGGAATCAGCGATGGCGAAATTGTATGCCTCTGAGACTGCCGTGGAAGTCGCCAACGAAGCCGTTCAGATTTTCGGAGGCTATGGTTACACGAAGGACTTCCCTGTTGAAAAGTATTATCGGGATGCCAAACTCTGCACCATAGGCGAAGGAACTTCAGAGATTCAAAAACTCGTTATTTCGAGGGCGATCCTGAAATAATGTTGATCTTTTACAGGCGCCGACTTATATTTGCACCCCCAAAGGAGAATTATGATCGTAGTAAACGTAAAGGAAAACGAATCTATTGACAAGGCGCTGAAGCGCTTTAAGAAGAAATTCGAAAAAACGGGCGTTTTGAAGGAATTGCGCTCCCGTACAGCATATGAAAAGCCCTCCGTAAGACGTAGAAATGAAATTATCCGTGCTGCGTACCGGGAGCGTATGAAGAATCAGAACTCCTGATTTCCGGTAGCCCGGAGTGTCGTTCGCGGCTTTTTTGCCCTAATCCCCTGAAGGAACTCCCTTGAGGGGATTATTTTTTTTACATTGTACGAAGCCGGTCTGGGAGTCTATGGTAGAATCCTTCATCAAATACCTGGAATATGAAAAGCGGGCAAGCCGCCACACTATCGCGGCTTACCGCAATGACCTCACCCAGTTTCAAGAATTCCTGAAACGGGGCGATGCGAGTTGCGACCCGTCGAATGCACCCTTCCGTCTGCTTAGATCCTGGATACTCGAACTGATCGATGGCGGCATGGAAGCAATCTCCGTGAACCGGAAGATAGCGTCATTGAGGTCATTCTATAAATTCCTCCTGCGCCAGGGCATGATCACAAAAGATCCAACGTTACGGATCAGTGTACTCAAGACGAAGAAACGTCTTCCCTCATTCGTCAAGGAGAACGAAATGGACCGGACGATCGACCAGCTTCACACTGAAGCAAAAAGGGCAGGTGATTCATTCGAAGCCGTCAGGGATCTTCTTATCGTGGAGTTCCTTTACGCCACGGGAATGCGGCTTTCCGAGTTGCTCCAATTGCGGGATACGGATATCGATATGCGAAATGCCACGGTCAAGGTCCTTGGCAAGCGGAATAAGGAACGCATTATTCCCTTCGGAAAGAGCCTCATTCCGCTTATTGAAGATTATTTCAAGGCTCGGAACAGAGAAGTTTCACGCCACGGGCATGAAAGGCTCTTTGTCACCGCAAAGGGGAATCCGTGTTATCCTTCTATGATCTATAAACTCATTAAGGAACATTTGAAAGACACGTCCGCCGATCGGAAAAGTCCGCATGTCATCAGGCACACCTTCGCAACTCACTTATTGAATAACGGGGCTGAAATCAATGCGGTTAAAGACTTGCTGGGACATTCAAGCCTTGCCGCTACCCAGGTATACACACACAACTCAATCGAAAAACTAAAAAAGGTTTTCGACCAGGCGCATCCAAAGGCTTGAGTCTATTTCGTTTAATCAAAGTGCTGCTGATGGAAGGCGATCGGCAGTCGGAAGACGGATGGCTTAATGTTTAACGATAACGTTGCTCGTCATGAAGTTGCAGGTCCAATCCATTCATTTTGACGCAGACCCAAAGCTCATCGACTTTATTCAACGCAAAGTCAACAAGCTTGAAACCTTTTACGATCGACTTACAGATGGTGAAGTTTTTCTACGACTGACCAATGAAGGTGTTGAAAACAAGACGGTAGAGATCAAATTGAATGTGCCGGGGACGCAATTGTTCGCCGCCGAAAAAGGCCGATCCTTCGAAGCGGCCGCTGACCAGGCAGCCGACGCACTAACCATGCAGCTAAAGAAATTCAAAACGCGATTAAGGAGGGGAAGGGTGTAAGTCTTCGCAGAAAGAAGGCCTTCTCCTTATTTAATTCCGAAAGCTTTCTTCACGCTGTCTACATAATCCAGTTTCTCCCAGGGGAATAGTTCAACTTTCAGGCGTTTTTCATTTGCCTTGCCCTTGTTGAAAACCTTTTCCAAGATACGTGGCTCTCGGCCCATATGACCGTACGCCGCAGTCTCTGCGTAGATCGGTGTGCGGAGGTTAAAACGTTGTTCGATGAAATACGGGCGCATATCGAACAGTTTCTCGACCTTGCGTGCGATTTCACCATCACTCAACTTGACCTTGGCCGTCCCAAAAGTGTTGACAAAAAGGTTTACCGGCCTGGCGACACCAATTGCGTATGCTACTTGCACGAGCACTTCGTCGCAGAGTCCTGCAGCCACGAGATTCTTGGCAATGTGCCGAGTTGCGTAAGCGCCCGAACGGTCGACTTTTGACGGATCTTTGCCGGAGAAAGCGCCTCCGCCGTGAGCGCCCTTGCCCCCATAGGTATCCACAATAATCTTGCGACCGGTTAATCCGGTATCGCCGTGCGGTCCACCGATAACGAACTTCCCTGTTGGATTAATGTGGAACTTAATGTCGTCGCCGAACAATTTTTGTACACGTTTTGGCAACTTCTTTTTTACGCGAGGCAGGACAATATTGATGATATCCTCGCGAATTTGGCGAAGCATGATACTGTCGCGAGCGAACTCATCATGCTGGGTTGAGACGACAATCGTATCGACACGAAGGGGACGATTATCATCGTCATATTCGATCGTTACCTGGGACTTGGCATCGGGACGAAGGTATTTCATCACTTTGTTTTCGCGGCGAATGATAGAGAGCTCGCGAAGAATCGTATGTGCCAGTTCCAACGGCAACGGCATGTAATTATCCGTCTCATTGGTTGCATATCCAAACATCATCCCCTGATCGCCCGCG
>CAZIAG010000110.1:0-9750 GCA_964537375.1 uncultured Roseivirgaceae bacterium | reverse complement strand
AAAAAGGTTAAATGGCCACCTCCTTCATTATCCCTACCTGACCGTCGATGAACACATTCAACAGATTCACCGTTTTGCGGAGATCGCTGCCCGTGCAAAATACAAAAGGGGCGAAAAGATGAGCTTTGTGGTTAATGTCGTGTTCAGCCCTCTGTTCCGATTCGTAAAGAGCTACGTATTTCAGCTGGGGTTTCTGGATGGTTACTATGGATTCATTTTTTGTGCTGCGTCAGCCTCTATGACATTCTTCAAATATGTTCGGCTGTTCGAGTACAAACGTAAAGGGGTGCCCGAGCGGCACTCGAAAGAGATGGCCTGACCTATGCCGTGAGACACTGCGGTGTACACGAATCTAGTTGAACGCCTTTTGCGTAAAGGCGGCCAACTCCATCGACCAGGCGATCCCCATGTGAATGATGATCCCGCCCCAAATGCTTCGGGTTTCGTAAGCAATCACGCCCAAAATATACCCGCCCACGATGGAACTCATTGCTTCACCGGCGGGCTTCCCGAAATGAAGGAAGCAATACAGGGCGGCCATTGGAAGAATACCGGAACGTCCCAGCGTGGTAGACAGACCGATAACAAGAAATCCCCGGAAGAAATACTCTACCGTTACGAAGTCAAGGCCATAGGCCAACTCGTAGATCGCCACGGTTACCCATTCAGGCACTCCCAGGTGCACATGGGCACCTGTTACTTTGTACATCGGGTATTGTCTCAGGAAGCTCTCGTGGAAAGAAGCTGCGATGATGATTGGCACCATGATAATAAGCAGCGTGAAATACGGCCGAAGATCCACCCGACGTGTAGTCAGTCCGTAGCCGTCCCCACGCCCCCGGTCAAAGATCAGATAGGCTAGTAACAACGGGAGCATAACGGTTATGAAGCTGATTCCGTTGGCGGCAACCTTCAATGCCCAGTATGACACGGCTGGGTGAAACAGTTGGTAGATAACATTGCTGAGGTAAGGAAGACTATCGTCAAGCGCGAGAATAAATATGGCAAACGAGCTACGCCACAGAAACGCCGCTTGTGAGAATGGACTGTTTGTCGACGTTTTGTACGTACAAATCCAAACGCTGACGTAATAGGGAAGGGCGTAGAACAGCCAATAGGCTCCAACGCCCGAGATTCCATTTAACGGTTCAAGCACGCTATCCTTAAAGTCGAACGTGTAGTTCAGTATCAATGAAACGCCGAGAAAAAGGCTGACGACTGCATAGCGGGCAAGTCGAAAATCCTGCGCCAGGTGGCCCCGTAGAATTTGCCAGATCTTTTTCATGGCCAGTTCAAAAGGCGTTCATGAACCTTGTGAACGGGCAAACCCATGACATTGAAATAGGAGCCGGTGATCTTCCTGATCATTACGACGCCGGACCGTTTTCCACTGGTAAATGTCTTTTCCACGAGATCAAGGCGTCCGATCGATCGAAGAAAATCCATTTCCTCGGCAGAACACGGGTTTGCATCAGGCGGCAGGCAGTCCTGGGCGCCGTAGGCCCCGGCCTTGTCAAGAGGCTTGAAGTGCTCGACGTAGAAAGCGATTTGTTCCGGAGTAAGATCGGCAAAAGTCACCAGGGTGGTCTCGTCAAACAGCTCCTCGCGGTCGTCAGATACGATACACACCCCCGTCATCACGGTGTGCGTACGACCCGAAAGGCGGGTTAGCATTCGACGTGCGTCATCCTTGTCTACTGGTTTGTTCAAAATACGATCGTCGAGAATAACCACCGTGTCGGCCGTGATTACAATCGCGTTGGACGCGTGGTCCCTCATGGCGTGCCCTTTCTTTTGCGCGAGATGGCGGGCTATCTCGGCCGACGGCATGTCATCGGGAAATGATTCGTCGACATCCGGCTTTCTGACCACAAAATCAAAACCCGTTTCTTTCATCAGGTATTGTCGGCGCGGCGACGACGAAGCGAGGATAAGGGGTTTGTCGGGCATCATCATTTGCCGGCGTAGAACGGAGAATAGACCGGCTCTGCAAACTCCTCTTCCCTGATCGAACTGAACAGAAAGCCACAAACCACTTTCGGGTAGAAATAGGTGGATTTTTGTGGCAACGTATATCCGCTCGAACAAACCTGCTTCACTTCCTCGATCGATATCTCATTGGTGATAATAGCGAGCTGAGCCTCGCCCTGGATCACCTTCCTCAGACAGTCGGAAAAGCTCCGGTCGAACTCAATATTCTCCGACCGGCGTTGTTCTTTACCAGGTATACCCAAGGCCTGCTCAATGATAAAATAATGCATTACCGTGAGGTCCAGTTTCTTGACGACGTCCGGGAAATTCCATTTGATTTTCTCCAACGACTCGGGCTTCAACCGGACCTTGTATGCATTTTCCCTAAACATCATTCCGAACGCCCAGGGCTTCCCTGCGATGATTTCGTTAAGGGTGTCGCTATCTTCAACAGGCTTGATGATAAAATCATCAGCCAATCGCTTCATTAGCGTGGCTTCATCAAAATTGTCCAGCCCCTTGATGAGTCGGTGGGTGGGCAGGATCCTCAAGTCGTCGGACTCAGTGTTCGTCAGGTAAATCAGGTGATAATTGAAACCTTCATGGCCAGTGTAATTTCCTCCGGCTTCCTTTATCTTTTTTGCCTTGTATTTAAGAGAGCCTTCATAACGATGATGACCGTCGGCCAGGATGATCCGCTTGTCGCGAAGGGTATCGAGGAACAAACGAATGACTTTCTCGTCGTGGATGACGGCAAGCACATCGCGCACGCCCTGGTAATCTTCTGTTTCGTAAATGGGGTGCTGTATGGCTTCATCCATGAAACGTTCAAGAGCAAAGCTCGGGTCGGTGTACAATCCGTGTGTCGGACTAGCGTGCAGCTCTGTATGTTCGAGAATATCCACGCGATCATCCACAGCACGCGGTATCGTATTCTCATGACGAAGGATAACAGCCTCATCCCAGTCGTAGGCGCGTACGTGACAGATAAAGCCCTTTCTGCAGCGCGGCACAGTCGAACCCGCCAGCGTGAAATACTGGTAGTAGACGTAAATGCCGGGCAGTGCATCTTGTTCAATGACCTTGTTTTTCTTCCATTCGTTGAGGGTGGAGGCAGCGCGCTTGGCAGGGTCGGGACGTAACGGTACCGAAAGGTGAATACTGTTGTGCGGATTTCGGTATAGTGCTTTACGCTGTTTCTCCGAAACTACGTCGAAAAGGGGAGAAGTGAGTTCGTCGATGGTTTGGCTGAGCATTTCATTGTATCGCCACGCTCGAATCGGTAAAATTTCGGCCATAGGTTCCTTCAGTCTGGCAGGTTCGTCTGGTTGGATTGTCGGTTATGCTGCAATGCTATTATTCGCTAAAGCGTCGGTTTGTTCTCCATCGGCTGGTTTGTGGTGATGCTAAGGGTTTCGCTGATTGTTGATGGGTATCACGCGCGAGTCGCGAAATGGCTGTAACCGCCGCAATCATCGCTTCATCGTCGGAGGTCATCGTTGAAAGGCTTTGACTATTAAAAAAACGCTCAACAAATCGGGTATCGAAATCCCCGGAACGAAATGCAGGGTGGCGCATGACGAACTTACAGAAACCGAGGGTGGTCTCGATGCCGGAAATCTCGTATTCGTCGATAGCGCGGATCATTTTTTCAATCGCTGCGGCCCGGTCTTCGGCGTGACAGATCAGTTTAGCGATCATGGGATCGTAGTGGAACGGGATCTCCATGCCCACTTCGAATCCATCGTCGACACGAATGCCAGGCCCCTGTGGGCGACGGTAGGTATTCAGTGTGCCAATATCCGGGAGAAAGTTGTTGGAAGGATCTTCGGCATAGACACGCGCCTCGATCGCGTGCCCCGTGATTCGCAGGGCTGTTTGGCTGAACGGAAGCGGCTCACCTTCTGCGATTCTCAGTTGCAGTCTCACCAGGTCCAGCCCCGTGATTGCTTCGGTGACCGGGTGCTCAACTTGCAGTCGCGTGTTCATTTCCAGGAAATAGAAATTGCGCTGCTCATCCATGATGAATTCGACGGTGCCCGCACCGTAATACCCACAGGCTCTGGCGACATGGATGGCCGCCTGCCCCATGGCCTCGCGCACATCCGGTGTTAGAATGGATGACGGAGCCTCTTCGATCACTTTCTGGTGACGACGCTGTATTGAACACTCTCGTTCGAACAGATGGACGACGTTGCCGTGTTGGTCGCCCAATATCTGGAATTCGATATGCCTCGGTTTGCTGATATACTTTTCGATGAACACAGAGCCATCGCCGAATGCGGATGTGGCTTCACTGACGGCGCGCTCCATTTGACTGCTAAACTCTTCCTCGGAGTTTACGATACGCATTCCCTTTCCCCCGCCGCCGGCGCTCGCCTTGATCAGCACAGGATAACCGATCTTGCGCGCAATCGCCTTCGCCTGGTCGGTGTCGGTGATTGGTTTGGCCGTTCCGGGTACCAACGGAACGTTAAAAGCGGATACGGCAGCTTTCGCGGCGAGTTTGCTGCCCATCAATTCAATAGCTTCCGCGGGCGGACCGACAAACACAACACCGGCCTGTTGGCATGCTCTGGCAAAGGCCGCATTTTCCGATAAGAAACCGTAGCCGGGATGGATCGCATCTGCGCCGGTCTCTTGCGCAGCTTTTATTATCCGATCGGCCCGCAAGTAAGACTCCGATGATGCCGCGGCTCCAATGAGCACCGCCTCGTCGGCATAACGAACGTGCAGCGCCTGGCGGTCAGCTTCACTGTAAACAGCAACCGTCCGTATTCCCAATTCCCTGGCGGTCCGCATGACACGAAGCGCGATCTCACCCCGGTTCGCGACCAGGAGTTTGCTGATTTTCGGCATAGGTGTGAAAAGTTTCGAATGAGGGCGCGTTTGCACCCCTGATCCGGTCAATGGGCAAATCTATCATTTTTTGCGGCAAACGACGGGTTGATGGCCATGCGTAATACCGTCCCATAGAATTCATTCTACTTTTCATTATTTTTGCCGCAATTGTTAATAGCCGAATTGTAGCATGGTAGACTTATTTGAAAAGCTTAGGATGGAAGCTGGGCCGCTGGCCAAATATTCACACCTCCCCGACGACTATTTCTTTTTCCCTAAACTGGAAGGCGAAATAGGTCCCCGCATGAAGTTCAACGGTAAGACTGTGTTGAATTGGAGCCTCAACAACTACCTGGGGTTAGCCAATCACCCGGAGGTTCGCAAGGCCGATGCGGAAGCGACTGCGCAGTACGGATTGGCCCTGCCTATGGGCGCCCGTATGATGTCGGGGAATTCTGTTAATCACCTCGAATTCGAGCGTCAGCTTGCTGAATTTGTGAAGAAAGAGGATGCCATGTTATTGAATTACGGCTACCAGGGCGTTTTTTCAATCATCGATGCCCTGGTTGACCGCAAGGACGTAATCGTGTATGACGCTGAATGTCACGCGTGTATCATCGATGGCGTGCGCCTCCACCTGGGCAAACGCTTCGTCTACGCACACAACGACATGGAAAGCCTGGAGAAGCAACTGCAGCGCGCTACAAAGCTCGCCGATGAGACCGGCGGCGGTATCCTTGTCATAACGGAGGGCGTCTTTGGAATGTCCGGTAAACAGGGAGATCTCAAAGGCGTTACTGCATTGAAATCGCGCTATAATTTCCGCCTCCTCGTTGATGACGCTCACGGTTTTGGTACGATGGGAAAGACAGGAGCCGGAGTGGGAGAAGAGCAGGGTGTCCAGGATCAGGTCGACCTGTACTTCTCAACATTTGCTAAATCGATGGCCAGCATCGGGGCTTTTGTTGCAGGTGACAAGCGAATATTAAAATATCTGCGCTACAGCGTCCGCTCTCAGATTTATGCGAAGAGTCTGCCTATGGCACTTGTAGTCGGAGGTATGAAACGACTGGAACTTTTGAAGACCCGCCCGGAACTGCGCGAGCAGCTTTGGAAGATCACGAATGCCATGCAGAACGGGCTTCGCGAACGTGGCTTCATCCTCGGTAACACCACTTCCCCGGTAACTCCAGTGCTGTTCAGAGGAGGGGTCGGCGAAGCGGCAAACATGGCTATGGACCTGAGGGAAAACTTCAATATTTTCTGCTCCGTTGTAATCTATCCTGTTGTGCCTAAGGATGTTATCATGTTCCGGATAATTCCTACGGCCGCACACACGCTGGAAGATGTGGAAGAGACACTAACCGCATTTTCTTCGCTGAAAGACAAGCTTGACAGCGGGTTTTACAAGGAAGAGGCATTGGTGTCAGTGACCAAGGGATTGTAAAAAAACGCCCTTTTTGGGTTGTTTTTCGAGGGTTTTGTTTAATTTGGCGTAGGAAACCAATTAATTACAATCTTAAATCCTAACACAATGCAAAAATTTGAAGAGCTCAAAAGCCTTATTGCTTCACTGGAAGGTGATGCGGACAAGTTCTACAATAAGGGCAATAGCGCTGCAGGGACCCGCGTGAGGAAAGGCATGCAGGACCTGAAGAATCTTGCCCAGGCGATTCGAGCTGAAGTTCAGGAGATTAAGAACAAAGCATCTTAAAAAAGAAACTTGTCCGAATTTTGAGTCTTGAAAATAGGGGATAGCCTCTTCCGGCTATCCCTTACTTATTCAAGGCCTTTTTTGCTTCCAAAATCTTCGTTTTCAAGGCCCGTGACGCAGGTACAAGCGGTAGTCTCACCCGGTCTGAACAGATCCCCATCTCCGAAAGCAGGGCTTTCAGGCCAACTGGATTACTTTCTTCGTACATGGGACCGTTGATGTTCAGTAGCTTGAACTGCTCCCGACGAGCCCGCGTAAAATCACCCGCAAATGCAAATTCTTTCATTTTCCTGAACACCGCCGGATAGGCGTTCGCAAGGACGGATATTACGCCGCGTCCGCCAATGGCGTACAGGGGCACCGTAAGCATATCGTCACCAGAGATCAACAGGAAGTCGCGTGGCATATCGCGCGCGATGCGCATGCATTGTTCTATGTTGCCGGACGCCTCCTTAATACCAACTATATTCCCGTGCCTGGCAAGCCGCAGTGTCGTGTCGGCGGTGATGTTTGATGCAGTCCGCCCGGGGACGTTATAAAGAATAATCGGTACCGGGCTGGCATCGGCGACCCGCACGAAGTGTTGGTAGATCCCTTCCTGCGGCGGCTTGTTGTAGTAGGGGCTCACGGACAAAAGCGCCGCCACGCCAGACAGGTCGGTTTTTCGAATCGTCGCCACGGTGTGCTCCGTATCATAACCACCGATGCCGTAGACGATGGGTAACCGAGCCTCATTATTTTTCTTTACGAACGCTAGCACGTCGCGCTTCTCCTCCGCTGTTACCGTTGCCGACTCACCTGTAGTTCCCATCACAACGTAATAGTCCACGCCCCTGGCTGTATGTTTCAACAGCCTTTTGAGTGCTTTGAAGTCGACTTCCAGGTTTTCATCAAATGGTGTTACGAGCGCTACACCGGTTCCGTAAAGTTTCTTCATGTCGTTGGGAGACGTTAAGCGTGAGTGAAAATAGGGAATTGGTTCCTTACCCCGAAGGGGAGGTGTCGCTTTTTCGGAAGGTGGGATCAGGCCGTCCACCGACCACCGTCGACCATCGTCTTCGACCTGACCAAACAGCAAGGCGTATACATTCAACTGAATCTGCTTGCGAGGCAGATGTGTCACTCAAAATAGTTCTACTCAAAAAACCACGAGCGGGCACGACGCTATTTTCAGGTTAGGGGCCTTGGGCAACCTTGGGCCTCCCTGGAATTTGAGCCTGGCCCCGGAACCCCAATATGTCTTTGGTATGAAATACCTACGCATTGTCCGCTCCCAACGTATGCGTAAGTTTTTTATTGTGTATGCGCGGAACTTAATTGAAACGAAGGGGTATAGTTGTCTAAACCTTGTGCCAGCGTCTCTCTAAAATAGACGTCATTTACGCCACATATACGGGATATCTACGGGATATCTACGGGACATCCCCTGCGGCCCATCCCCGAATGACAACTTTTTTGCGACACCTCGTGATGCGCCGGCGCATCCTGAAACAAGCATAGGAAAGCATGGGGATGCGTAGTCGTCTTTAGATGATTACGAAAACTGTACGCAACCGGCCCACGTTGATCATGAAGATAATTTTCACCTTGGAACCACTGGGTGTCCGGGGAAATTTCGAATTCCGCAATTATCTTGGTTCGTGAGAAGGAATCGACGAATGATATGCCCCTCCAGGTCCGGGGCTGACAAAATGTGTTTTTTGCACCGCCTGTAGACTGTCACCGGAGCACGAGCGTGTACCGGTACATGGCATCGATCAGTGTTTTGATACCACTCTTGTTTTCGATCATCAATTCGAAATAGGGCTCCAGTTTCTCCCAAAACTGGCCAATCCGGCATCGTGCCTTACTCTTGGCGATAAGGTTCATGATCATGGGATTCGGCTCCGGATCCAGATAGTAGAGGAGGTCGAACTGGGTGTCGGCGAAGCGGTTCGCTGCAGGCGATGTGATATTCCCCCAAAACGAAACGTCCTTTCGCGTGAAGAAATCGAACATGAACTCGTAATTGAACTTGTCGCGGGGAAGGTATGTCATTACCGTTACACGCTTTCCGTCCATCTGGAGGCGTTTGACGAATTCCTTGATCTCGGTATGCTTGGCCTTGTCTTCGACCGTAAAGATGATGCCGATATTAAGGGCCTGCTTATAAGGCAGGCTTGCCCGGATAGAGCGATTACGTTTGAGGTAGGACTTAGTCTTGTACTTTAGGAAACTCAGTCGCATCGTATGTTGAGTCATCGGCCTTTCAGCATATCATCGAATTCTGCCTCCGTAATAATCTTCACACCCAATTTTTCCGCCTTCTCAAGTTTCGAAGGTCCCATATTCTCGCCAGCTAAAAGGTAGTCGAGCTTTCCGGAAACGGAAGATAGCACCCTTCCACCATTCTTAATAATAATATCTTTCAATTCGTCGCGTTCGTACTTTGCGAACGTACCCGAAATAACAAACGATTTGTCGCCGAGTACGTTACTCTCCCTTTCAGGCTCTTTCTCGTCAGACTCCAGCCTGAGACCGGCCTCCTTCAGACGCTGAATTTCACGTTGGTTTTCGGGCCTTCGGAAGAAATCGTAAACGCTCTTTGCGATCTTATCCCCGACTTCAGGGGCTTTTAGAAGTTCGTCAATACCCGCACTGGCCAGTCGGTCGACATTCTTAAAATACCTGGCCATCTTTTGCGCTACGGTCTTCCCAACATACCGGATCCCGATTCCGAAAAGGACGTTCTCGAAAGGCCGCGACTTTGAATTCTCTATTCCCTTCAACACATTGCTCGCAGACTTCTCTTTGAACCCCTCGAGCTTCAGAATATCCTCTTTGGTCAGGTCATACAGGTCTGCCGGACTCTTCACGAGGTTGAGTCGGTACAATTGGTCGATCGTACGTTCCCCGAGCGAGCTGATGTCCATTGCCTGTCGCTGGATGAAGTGCTCGATCCGGCCCTTGATCTGTGGCGGACAACCGCTTTGGTTGGGACAGTAATGAGCTGCCTCTCCCTCAAAACGCACGAGTTTTGTTCCACATTCCGGGCAATTTTCGATATAATGGATCGGACGGGTGTCGTTGCCCTTTCTTTTTTCATGATCAACACCAGTCACTTTTGGAATGATTTCTCCTCCCTTCTCCACGAAGACGAAATCACCGATGTGCAACTGCAGCCGTGCGATCTCGTTGGCATTGTGAAGCGATGCACGCTTCACAGTTGTTCCGGCAAGGACAAC
>CAZIAG010000109.1:0-9784 GCA_964537375.1 uncultured Roseivirgaceae bacterium | reverse complement strand
GGTAATTAAACAGTTACCGGCAATCCGGGCCGGATGGAAAGTCTGCCGTTTTTGGTCTTTAGTCGGTCTGGTAGGTTACGCGGTAGATCATGACGGAATGACCGCCACCTTGTTTGTATTTTCCCTGCGAGGTGACCATAAGGTATTGATTATCATCAGTGATCTCCATGCCGACAGGGAAGGAGTCCGCGGCAATTTCGGCCACTTTTTTCATAGATTCGTCAATAGCGACAATTTTGCTGAGGTTGTTGACGCAGGCGAAGATGTATTTCCCATCGCTGGAGGCCACCACCGTCCTGACACCTGGGCCGACGTAGCAGTTTTCCCATTTGTCGGTCAACGTGGAAATTGCACCGGCGTGAGCGAGTCGGTGGTTGATGAAATCGCGCCACGGAATTCGCTGTACGTACCCATTGATGTTGGTACTGGTGATGAGGTAGTCGCCGGAAATTATGAGGTGCCGGATATTGTGGTAGGGCCCGAGGGTGACGCCCAGGTATTTGAAGTCATCCATGGCGTCAAACACGGCGATACCACCACCACCCATCCTTCCGACGAGCAGATACCTCGAGTCTGGGGTGAATACTGTTCCCCGCAGGCAGTATCCACAGTCCTTGTCGCGATTGACCTCTTCGCCGGGTTTGAATTTAACGGAAAGCCGCTGCCCCACTTCAAGGTGGCGAACGTATTTCCACTCCATGGGATTTTCGGCTGTGATATCGATTACGCCAACGGTGTTGTCTCCCCAATGAGTTACCGCGATGAATTTGTTGTCCGGAGAGCTTGCGATCATTTTCGGAAGGATTCCGGTAGGCATCACCCGGATGATCTCATCCCTCTCGGTGTCTATGACTGCCACAGCGGACGGACTTTCGGAATTCGGGTCATAACTCCGGCGATAATAGGTCACCCACAGATAGCGTCCATTGTGCGAGAAACAACTCTCAACAGGCTTTCCGCTGAAGTAATTGAAATCTGATTTCCGGTACCGGTACGTGTAATCGAATACGGTGTACTCTCCATCCTTGAACAAGTGCTGGTTCCCGGCATTGAACGTATGACGTATCGTCTTGATTTTTGAAAATGTGCCTAAGTCGTATACTACGGTTTCAAATCCCTCCAGGGACTGCACATAGAACTTATTCCGAGCCGGTAGATAATTGACAGATTTCGGAGAATTGATATCCGTATCGAATTTATCCATCGAATTCGTTGGGCGGGCATTCCGGTGCTGAAAACGCGCAACAAGCTCGAAGCTGAGGGGCGCATCTGCAGATGCGGACTTTATGCCAATGTTATTATAGACAACGCCCTCTCCATAATTTTGGCAAAACACTTCACTGGAGAAGAAGAGACCCCCCATGAGAAGGAGGCAAAGAACACGGCAGACCATAGGCTACAATCTTACGCAAAAATAAGATCCGAGATCGCGAATCATGACCATTATTCTTTTACTTGGTCGATGATTTTTTGAAACTCCTTTCGGCTAAGGTCGCGCTGAAAGAAGTGGATCGGATTCACATGCTCGTCATTGAGAAGTACCTCATAGTGGAGGTGAGGGCCACCCGACAACCCGGTGTTTCCCACAAAGCCGATGAGTTCACCACGCTTCACGCGCTGTCCTTTCCGAACATTGAAGTCTGAGAGGTGGGCGTACCTGGTCTCATAACCGAAACCGTGATCCAGAAATATCACGTTTCCATAGCTCTGCGAGTAATAGGCCATCTTCACGACACCATCTCCGGTGGCGTAGACAGGAGTACCTTTGTCGGCGGTAAAATCAAGACCGCGGTGATCGCGTACAAAACCCAGGAGAGGATGCATACGGGGCCCATACCGGGTATGCACGTATATGACGTCTTTGTTGCTTAGCGGCTGGATGGCGGGACGAGCAGCCCACATGCTCATCTTATGAGCCAACATCTTATCGAGTTCCTGATACGACTGCAACTCCACTTCCACCTGATGCTTAAGCTTTTCGACTGATGCATACTCACGGGCAATCATCGGGTAGTCGCTAATCAGGGAGTAGTCGACTCGTTCGCTACCACCGACACCAGCCTCCCGGATACTCGCCTCCAGGGGTGGTGAATCCAGAATTACGCGGTAGTTTTTGTCGTCCTTTTCTATGAAATACGCGAGTTGTTGATTTGCGTCCTGCACGCGTCGGGAGAGTAAATCCCATTCGATTTTCAGCGCCTGATTCTTTCGTTCCAACGACAACTCTTCCAGGGTCTCAAAATAATTCCTCACCCAGAAGTAGCCGGCCATTGCCAGCATGAACGACAAAGAAAAAAACACAAACGCGCGCCGTCGAAGAACTTTGCCAGTCACCCGATAGGGCTCATACCTGCACGTTTCGTGATTATATCTGAACTTCACATTACTCATTTAGTCAAGCGACTGGTTTTGAATCTTACTGATTTGTTTCATCCTGTGGTGTTCGGCAGGATCCAGACCTTCAATCATGTAGGGAATCGGATCGACCTGAACACCGTCGCGGATAATCTCATAATGAAGGTGTGGTGCAACGGAACCCCCAGAGTTGCCGCTCGTTGCGATCACCTGGCCTTTGGTTACTCGCTGACCCTGTTTGACATGAAGGTCTCCCAGATGGGCATATCGGGTGATAAACCCGTGACCGTGGTCGACCTCTATATAATTGCCATATCCGGCGGGAATGCTACTCTTCCGCGCAAGAGTGACCCACCCCGGCGCAGTAGCGACGACCTCAGTGCCCCGAGGCAGAGAGATATCAACACCAGTGTGTTCGTATAAGCCTTTGTGAAACGGGTCAACCCGAGTGCCGAATCCTGAGATGAGTTTCTCCGTATTCCATTCCTTCACGGGCAGCATAGTGGGCGCTGCCTTCATCAATTCCAGCTTCTCTGCGTCTATAGACAGCTTGCTGCCGTAGAATGCGCTCGTCAGGGCTGACCTTCGTAACAAGTTCTCCGAGTGCTGGGCAATGAGGTCAATCTTCTGGCGGAAGTCTTCCGAGTTTGGAAGGGACCGGTTAGTGCTTGCAATACCGCGCGTCATCGACGTTTCCAAATTGCCACCAAAGAATTTTGCATGTAGCCGCTGATCTTCCTGTTGCAGTCGTTGAAGTGAGGCTTCGATCGTCCTCAGCTCTCGCGTGAGCGATTGGTGGTTTTTTTGAAGCGCACGATTTTCATTCCGCAAGGCCACTTCCTTTGCTGAATCAAAAAAGTAATCATGAGCGAGGAGCAGCCCGACGAGAAGCGTGGCGGCAGTCAGCAGCATGCTAAATGCATATGTGACGACCGTCAGTGGCTTCGTTCTGACGCGTTCATATTGACATGTTTCGGCATTGTACCGATACAAGGTGTGACGCATGGAGGTTAGGCGATTCCTGGTGTTTCCTTGTTTTAAACAGCCATAAAAAAATCAACACCACTCCGCACATCTCTCCGTCACCGCGATTATTTTTGTGGCTTATTTTCCCAACAGTTTGCGGGAAATTGACGGCTAATATAGTAAAAAACAAATAGTTGAACCCTTAACGGCACTTTTGGGATGGATTCAGGTCTTATCAGACGTACTTTTTTGAGGTTTTTTGAAGAAAAAGGCCATTTGATCGTCCCTTCGGCACCCCTGGTACTGAAGCATGACCCCACACTGCTCTTCACGAATTCAGGGATGGTGCAGTTCAAGGAGTTCTTCCTGGGCCATGGAACCCCGAAAAGCAAACGTATCGCCGATACGCAAAAATGTCTCCGGGTAAGCGGTAAGCACAACGATCTCGAGGAGGTCGGTATCGACACGTATCACCATACGATGTTCGAGATGTTGGGCAACTGGTCGTTCGGCGATTACTTCAAAAAGGAGGCCATCGCTTGGGCGTGGGAGTTGCTCACGGAAGAGTACAAGTTACCAAAAGACAAACTCTACGTGACGGTGTTCGGAGGGGATAAAGCCGACAATCTTCCGGTCGACTTGGAAGCCTTCACCTATTGGAAAGAGATCATCGACGAGGACCGTATTCTTTACGGGGTGAAGAAGGACAACTTTTGGGAGATGGGAGAAACGGGACCATGTGGACCCTGCTCCGAGATTCATATTGATCTTCGCCCGGATGAGGAGATAAAGAAGAGGCCCGGAAAGGAATTGGTGAACACCGGCCATCCGCAGGTCATCGAAATATGGAACCTCGTGTTCATGGAATTCAATCGTAAGGCCGATGGTTCTCTCGAGAAACTCCCGGCAAAGCATGTGGACACGGGCATGGGCTTCGAAAGGCTATGTATGGCCATTCAGGGAAAGACGTCAAATTACGACACAGACGTTTTTGCACCGATACTGGACTTCATCGGTCGCGCTGCCGGTGTGAAATACAAGTCTGATGAGAAGACTGACATTGCGATGCGCGTCATTGCTGATCACGTGCGAGCTCCTTCGCTATCGCCGATGGACAGCTTCCTTCTAATACCGGCGCTGGCTATGTGATCCGACGAATTTTGCGACGTGCCGTGCGTTACGGATTTACGTTCCTCAATTTCAACTCTCCGTTCATACACACGATCGTGCCGCTCCTGGCTCAACAGATGAAGGAAGTATTCCCTGAACTGAATGCACAGCAAGAATATGTCGCCAGGGTGATCGCCGAGGAGGAATCGTCGTTCTTGCGGACATTGGAGAAAGGCCTGAAGCGGATGGAGTCGATTCAAGCGGAACTGAAAGGCAGCATCATTTCCGGCGAACAGGCGTTTGAACTTTACGATACCTATGGATTTCCTTTTGACCTTACGTCGCTGATCGCTCGTGAACGAGGACTTTCGGTTGATGAGGCGGCGTTCAATCGCGAGATGGAAAAACAAAGGTCCCGCTCACGCACGGATGCGTCGAAGGAGACCGGGGATTGGGTTTTAGTGAACGATGTCGATACGACGGATTTTATCGGCTACGACTACCTTGAATCGGAAAGCAAGGTTACGCGCTACAGGAAAGTCAAACAAAAGAACAAGGAACTATTCCAGCTCGTTCTTGATCGAACACCATTTTATGCAGAAAGCGGGGGACAGGTTGGGGACACGGGCTACCTCGAATGTAATGGAGAAAAGATCCGGGTAACGGATACTAAAAAAGAGAATGATCTCATCGTACACTTCGTCGACAAACTTCCATCCGATATTAACGGGTCATTTCGCGCCGTAGTTGATTCACGCAGCCGTCAGCGAACAATGAACAATCACTCCGCCACACATTTGTTACATGCGGCGTTGAGACAAGTTTTGGGCAAGCATGTGGAGCAGAAGGGATCGTTGGTTAACGAAAACGAATTGCGTTTCGACTTTTCCCATTTCTCTTCAATGACGTCTGAGGAGATTCGTAAGGTCGAAAACCTCGTGAATCAAAAGATTCGTGAAGACATCCATATCGACGAGAAACGAAATGTGCCGATTGACCAGGCAAAGCAAATGGGCGCGATGGCCCTTTTCGGTGAAAAATACGGCGACTTCGTGCGCGTGATTACGTTCGATCCGAACTTTTCGGTGGAACTGTGCGGAGGCACCCATGTTCCATCCACCGGACGCATCGGTTTTTTTAAGATCATTTCCGAGAGTTCCGTTGCGGCGGGCGTAAGGCGTATTGAGGCGATTACCGGCGATACCGCGGAGCAACATATTGATGCCGAACTTACCCTGCTTGGCGAGATTCGGACAATGTTCAAGAATCCAAAGGACCTGCTTTCTTCGATCAGAAATCTTAGCGAAGAGAAACACGCGCTTGAAAAGAAGCTGGAGGCGATTCATCAGGAACGTGCCCGGGACGTAAAGGAACAACTCGCTGGCCGGGCAGTGAAGGTAAACGGCCAGACCCAAATAATTGAACGCGTCTCCTTACCCAACGCTGAAGCCCTCAAGCAAATAGCGTTTGCATTGAGAAATCAGTTCAGTGACCTGCTTCTCGTCCTGGCCGCTGAGATTGATCAAAAACCACAGATCGCTGTCATGATCGGCGAGGAATTGATGAAATCTAAGCGCTTCAACGCAGGTTCAATGGTAAAGGAACTTGCCCGTGAGATCAACGGCGGAGGAGGGGGCCAGCCGTTTTTTGCCACAGCGGGCGGTAAGAACCTGGAAGGCCTGCCTGCTGTTATCGAGAAAGCGAAAAAATTGATAGGAGAGTCCTGAGCCACCAACGCGGCATCATGAGAAAAGAGATTCGGGAAAAGTATGTTGCGGTCATCGGGCTGGAGGTCCACGCCCAACTGAGGACCGAGAGCAAGATTTTCTGCGGAGATTCCACGACGTTCGGACAAGCTGCGAATACCAATGTAAGCGCTGTCTCGCTCGGGCTGCCTGGGACGTTACCGGTATTGAATCGAAAAGCCGTTGAACTCGCCATTCGTATGGGGCTCGCCTGCGGCTGCGAAATCGCCCGGTGGAATATATTTGACCGCAAGAATTATTTCTATCCCGACCTGCCAAAAGGATATCAGATCACACAGGATCGCACGCCCATTTGCCGTGGAGGTGTTCTTACAATCGAAGTGGACGGGCAAAGAAAGAAAGTGTCGCTGCATCGCATTCATCTTGAGGAGGATGCGGGTAAATCGATTCACGTCGATGAAGAAACCGAAACCCTTATCGACCTCAATCGTGCCGGTGTCCCCTTGATTGAGATCGTCACATTCCCTGAACTACGCAGCCCTGAAGAAGCGGGCGCCTTTCTCGGGGAGATCAGGCGACTGGTGCGCTACCTCGATGTATGCGATGGCAATATGGAAGAAGGCTCGCTGCGTTGTGACGCCAATGTTTCGGTGATGCTCAAGGATGCCGTGACATATGGCCCGAAGGTGGAAATAAAGAACATGAACTCGATTCGCAACGTGCAGCGGGCGATCGCGTTTGAAATCGAGCGTCAGATCCGCGAAATCGAGAGGGGAAACGAAATATTCTCCGAAACGCGGTTGTTCGATGCCAATACCGGCAAAACCATCGGTATGCGGCTAAAGGAGGAAATGAATGACTACCGGTATTTTCCCGATCCTGACCTTAGTCCGTTTGAAGTTTCTGATGCCTGGCTCGATGAGATTCGCGCTGCAATGCCTGCGTTGCCCTGGGAACTCGCGGAAAAGTTTACGACGGAATTCCAGTTGTCGTCTTACGACGCGCAGGTGTTGACCGACTCAAAAGATGTAGCGCTTTATTTTGAAAGGGTTTGTCAACATACAAAGAATTTCAAGGCTGCATCCAATTGGGTGATGGGACCTGTTAAGTCGTGGCTCAACGAATTTCGGCTGACGGCCGACGAGTTCCCTATTCCACCGACGAAGCTGGCTGACCTGATCGCGCTGATTGATCAGGGTCGGGTTAGCTACACGATCGCATCACAGCGACTTTTTCAGGAATTGTTGAAGAACCCAAACAGATCAGCATTTGAAACGGCACAACAGTTGAACCTGCTGCAAGACAGTGATGAGGAATCGCTTGGCCCTCTCATCGATGAGGTACTCAAGGAGTTCCCTTTGAAGGTAGAAGAATATCGCAAGGGGAAGAAAGGAATTATTGCTATGTTTATGGGCGAGGTCATGAAGCGAACCGGGGGAAAAGCCGATCCGCGACTGGCCAACGAGTTGTTAACGAAAAAACTGAAGGAATTATGAGAGTTGAGAATAAGGTCACAGAAGGACGTTTGCTGGAATGGCATCAAACATTATTGTCGATTGCAGCGCTCATTTTGTTGAGCTTCTGTGCGTTCTCTTGCAGGGGCGAGGATAGGCATGACGATGAAATTGCGCAAAAGGACGCCGAATCGTGGACCGTCACCGTGCACGGTAAGGTTTCGTATCCACAACAGGGTGGCAGTATTTCAATACAACGCATTTCAGAAGACGGCACAGGCGGCTGGCAGGACACTATCCAACTGAAGAGCGACAATACATTTTCCAAAAAGGTAACAATGAATGAGCCCGGATACTACCGGTTGAATTTCTACAACACCCAGGTATTAAACGTGATCCTGGATAGGAGTGATATTGAAGTCAACGTTGACGGAAACAATCCACAGGGGTTCTTCGAAATAAAGGGCTCTCCCGACCTCGACTTGATAAAGCAGGTTCAGGATCTCCTCGCCGCGGCAAACGAGTCTCCTGAGATGACCAAGATAAATGAAGCTTTCAATGCCGCAGCGCAGCGCAACGATGAAGCCCGGATGGAAGCCATTCGCGCGGAGTACTACACATACATTCAGAAGACAAATGATCAGATTGCGGACCTGATGGTAAAGCACTCACCCTCTTTGGCGGTCATCAACTTGTTGAAGAGCGGCACAATTGATCGTGACCAGTATTTCGATACCTACATGAAGGTTGCTGAGAACCTCCGAGCCGAATGGCCGAATTATGGTGTAGCTCGCGAGTTTATCAAACATGTAGAAACTATGAAGGCAACTGCCGTGGGGCAGCCTGCACCGGAGATCGCTCTTCCTAATCCACAGGGTGAAGTAATCAAGTTATCGTCCCTGAAAGGGAAATACGTGTTGGTCGACTTTTGGGCAAAATGGTGTGGCCCGTGTCGACGCGAGAATCCGAACGTAGTCAAGGCATACAATAAATATAAAGACAAGGGCTTTACAGTGTATGGAGTTTCCCTCGATCGCACCCGCGAGGACTGGTTACAGGCCATTGAAGAGGATAACCTGACCTGGACGCACGTCTCAGATCTCAAATTCTGGCAATCAGAGGCTGCCAAAACCTACGGGATTACAGCTATTCCATTTTCAATCCTTCTCGATCCCAATGGGGTGATCATCGCCAAGAATCTTCGCGGGACCGCCCTCGACAAGAAGCTGGCGGAGATATTCGAAGGTAAGTAGGACGCCGTAGTGCACGAAATTGGAAAACAGACCGGCCTGAATGCCGGTCTGTTTTTGTCTAGAGTTGTATTATTTTGGATTCAAATCCGACGAAGGAAAAGAACAACTCTTTTTCGGATTCGTTCGTCTCTATAACAAAATTGCCGGAGGCATCCGTGGTCGTTCCACGCGAAGTACCTTTGACGATCACGTTGACAGCCGAAATGGCATTTCCATGTGCATCGGTGACTTTACCCTGCACCGATTCTCTGCCGTTTTCATTAACCACCTTGTAGTCTATGTTCATTTCCATCTCATCGACTTCTATGTCGTTGGCGTTCAGGCTTGCCTGGTGATCAAGGTCGAAGCGAATCGGAATATTGTAGCGAACCTTTACGGCTTTGCCATGTTGCCGTCCAGGTTGCCAGGCGGGCATCATGCTTACGACTCGCTCGGCTTCGGCATCCAGCGATTCTTCCACACCTCTCAACACCTTCACGTCAGTGACGCTTCCGTCCGCATTGACGACCATAGATAAGTAGACCGTTCCTGAGATTCCCTTTTTTGCAGCTGCTGCAGGATAACGGATGTTATCCTGGAGGAAGGTTGTCAGGGCGTCAAAACCACCAGGAAACTCGGGCATTTGTTCAACTACCATAAACACCGTCTCATCCCCATTGGGTGATGCAAATTCCTTGGCCTGCACATCATCGTCTTGAGCGATGGGTTTTTCTCCTTCAGAGATCTGATCCTGGCAGGCCACCGCGATGAATGCAGCGCATACGACCAGGCCCATGACCAGCAGTTTCCATGGACGCATCTTTTGTTTAATAGTGCGTATCATTTCGATTCTTTTTAAGGTTAACGATTGATTAAAATGACTGGCAACGGGACTGAACACCGATCGAAGTGCCGTCTTCGCCAGCAGCTTGCAATACCGGTCCGCATCAGAATGCTCGGC
>CAZIAG010000108.1:0-9791 GCA_964537375.1 uncultured Roseivirgaceae bacterium | reverse complement strand
TCACCTCGTAGGCGATGGGCAGGACATGGGGCGAAGATCGGCGTGCTGGGTCTCAACGGCGCCGGCAAGTCCTCACTATTGCGGATTATCGCGGGTGTCGACAAAGATTATCAGGGTGAAGTCGTTTCAGACCTTAGCTTCAGCGTCGGGTTGCTGGAGCAGGAACCCCAACTGGATAAAACCAAGACGGTTCGCGAAGTGGTGGAAGAAGGCGTGCAGGAAGTCACGGCATTGCTGAAGGAATTCGAGGCAATCAACGAAAAGTTTGCCGATCCTGAAGTCCTTGAGAATCCGGACGCCATGGAAAAACTGATCCAGAAACAAGGGGAAATCCAGGAGAAACTGGATACAGCGGGCGCGTGGGAGCTCGACCACAAGCTGGAACGGGCAATGGACGCTCTGCGCTGTCCACCGCCGGATGCTTTGATCGAAAACCTCTCTGGCGGAGAGAAGAGAAGAGTCGCACTCTGCCGCCTTCTGCTCCAGGAGCCGGACGTGTTATTACTGGACGAACCGACCAACCACCTCGACGCCGAGTCGGTTCATTGGCTTGAACAACACCTCAAGCAATATAAGGGTACGGTGATCGCCGTCACCCACGACCGATACTTCCTCGACAATGTCGCCGGCTGGATCCTCGAACTCGACCGCGGCGAAGGAATACCGTGGAAGGGCAATTACTCCTCCTGGCTCGAGCAAAAGCAGAAGCGCCTTGCACAGGAAGAAAAGACCGAATCAAAACGACAAAAGACGCTGGAACGCGAACTGGAGTGGGTGCGGATGAGCCCGAAGGGACGACACGCCAAATCGAAGGCACGCCTAAGTGCTTACGAGAAACTCCTTAGCCAGGAAAGTCGTGACCGCGAAGAAAAACTCGAGCTCTACATACCGCCGGGCCCTCGCCTGGGCAACAAGGTGATCGAGGCGAACGGGGTCTCCAAAGCCTTTGGTGATAAGCTCCTGTACGAGGATCTGACCTTTTCACTCCCACCAGCCGGGATAGTGGGAATCATTGGCCCGAATGGTGCCGGTAAGACGACCCTGTTCAAGATGATTATCGGCAAGGAGAAACCCGACAGCGGCACGTTTGAAGTGGGCGAGACGGTCCGGATTGCTTACGTCGACCAGGAACACGACGACCTGAAACCGGACGATACCGTTTGGCAAGCCATTACTGGCGGTAACGAATTGATCGAGTTGGGCGGAAAACAGATCAATTCCAGGGCATATGTCGGAAAGTTCAATTTCAGTGGAACGGATCAACAACGCAAGATCCGCGAGTTGTCGGGCGGTATGCGAAACCGTGTGCACCTGGCCATCGCCCTGAAGCAGGGCGGCAACCTGCTGCTGTTGGACGAACCAACGAACGACCTCGACGTTAATACGCTGCGCGCGCTGGAGGAGGCATTGGAAAACTTTGCAGGTTGTGCTGTTATCATCTCCCACGACCGCTGGTTCCTCGACCGCGTCTGCACCCATATCCTCGCTTTCGAGGGCGACTCGCGTGTATACTGGTTCGAAGGGACGTTTAGTGAGTATGAAGAAGATAAGCGCAAGCGATTGGGCGACGATCAGCCTCATCGGATCAAATACAAGAAACTGGTAAAGTAGCTTAGGATCCACTGCGAACGAGGCTTCTATTCGCTGGCATCCCTGTCTGTCTATCGGCAACATCTTTATGAAAGGAGTCTATAGCATTATTCTCCTGGTACTCTCCAATGCGTTTATGACGCTGGCGTGGTACGGCCACCTGAAGTTTCGGGAAATGAAATGGAGCGCCAGTCTTCCTTTGATCATCATCATTTTGATAAGCTGGGGAATCGCGCTTTTCGAGTACTTGCTGCAGGTACCCGCCAACCGGATCGGATATAAGGAGTACGGCGGACCATTTTCATTGGTGCAACTCAAGGTGATCCAGGAAGTGATCACGTTGGTCGTGTTCGTAATCTTTTCCCTGGTATTTTTCAGAAATGAGACTTTCAGGATGAATCACCTGATCGGGTTCGCCTTCCTGGTCCTGGCCGTCTACTTTATTTTCAAGAAGTAGCGTTTTGCATCTGGTGGCAGATCACGCCGGTCGCGTCTTCCATCGCTCGTGCATCCACACCCATTGTTCGGGATGCTTGCGGATAGCCTCCTCGATGAAATTCGTCAAGATCTGGGTGTTAAAGGTGATGTCGTCGTCTTCGTTGCCCGATAGCCGCATTGGTATCTCAGGGAGGATTTGCATGTGCTGCATCCCATCATCGCCAAGATAGATGTAGGTGGGGACCACGGCCGCGCCGGTCTTCATAGCCATTACGGTCGCTCCAATGGGAGTCGCCGCGGGAATCCCGAAGAAGTCCACAAACACGGTTTGCACCTTTGTGTCCTGGTCGATGAGCAACGCTACGGATCCGCCGGAACGAAGCACTTTTATCATCCGGAAAGTCTCTTTTCCACGCTGGATCGCAATGGCGCCATGTGCATTCCTGTATCGCCAAAGCAACTCGTTCAGCCGTTTGTCCTTCAACGGTGTCCCGATAATATTCGGATTCAAACCGCGCATGGCCATGTTCGTCACCTGCAAGTCGAAGGCTCCAAGGTGGCAGGTGAGAAATATTACACCTTTACCTTTGGCGTTGGCGGCCTCGAAGTGCTTGAGCCCTTCCGTGACGAGTATTTTCTCAAGTTCATCAAGCGTCTTGATCCCGGTGCTGCGCAGAATGTCCCCCGCATTCTTCCCCAACATTCGAAAATTGCGCCTGGCCAGGCCTACGATCTCTTTGCGCGAATGGTGTGGGAACGCCATCGAAAGATGACGTATGGTCAGACGGCGTGTGTGACGAGCGAAAAAATAGGCCAAACTACCGAGGAAGCCGCAAAATGACAGCCACATTTTGCGCGGCATGGCATTGGATATCCAGATCAGAAAGTGAACGAACTGGTAAACAACCGCATAACGCACCGAACGTCGGACGGATTTTGTTCTGGACATGGCTGCGAATATATGATAATTTAGGTTCGCATAAAGGTCAACTTCGTTACGCGATGAAGACACTCTATCTCGTTCGACATGCCAAATCGAGTTGGGACAACCCCGAACTCGCCGACTTCGATCGTCCATTGAATGATCGCGGGAAACGCGATGCTCCCCGAATGGGGAAGAAGCTGCGTGAAAGAGAAATTCATCCGAACCTAATTATTTCAAGTCCGGCAAAGCGAGCCATGTCAACTGGCAAACGCATCGCTGAGGCCCTTGGTTTTCCTCAGAAAAACATCAAGACCGACCAGGGGCTGTATCACGCCAACGCCGAAGAGTTGCTGTCGATCGTACAGAAATTACCCGACACCTGTGAACGCATCGTCCTTATCGGCCATAATCCCGGTCTGACAGATTTCGCTAACGACCTCACTCGAGACCAGGCTGTCATTACAAACGTTCCCACGTGCGGTGTAGTCGCCTATGAATTCGACGTCAATTCATGGCAACAAGTGGATTTTGGAAAAGGGCGGTTCCTTTTCTTCGATTATCCCAAAAAGCCGGATTGAGGATTCGCCCGTTAGAGAATGTATTCGCTTAGATCCTTGTTCTTCACAAGCCCACTCAACTTCTCGCGAACGAGCGCCGCATCGACGATAATGTGTGTTCCGGGAGGAATTCTGTCCGGCACATCGAAGAGGAGTTCGTTCAGCAACCTGCTCATCACAGTGTGAAGCCGTCGTGCACCGATGTTTTCGATCTCGGTATTGATGGTAAAAGCGGTATTGGCGATTTCATCGATGGCCTCGTCGTTAAACGAGATATTTACTCCTTCCGCTTCAAACAAAGCCTCGTATTGCTTTGTCAACGCGTTCTTCGGTTCCCGAAGGATGGAAATAAAGTCAGCCTTCGTCAGATTATTGAGTTCAACGCGAATCGGAAAACGACCCTGTAGCTCCGGGATAAGGTCCGACGGTTTCGAAATATGAAACGCACCCGCCGCAACAAACAGGATGTGGTCGGTTTTGATGACACCGTGCTTAGTGTTGACCGTGCTGCCTTCTACAATGGGAAGCAGGTCGCGCTGGACGCCTTCCCTGCTGACATCGGGTCCGCCACCACCCTTCTTCGCACCTGACGCAATCTTGTCGATCTCGTCGATGAAGATAATGCCTGCATCCTCCGCCTTCCTTATCGCCTCTTCCTTCACTTCATCCATATCGATAAGCTTCGAGGCCTCCTCTTCAAGTAGAATTCGCCGTGCTTCAGCGACAGTAACTTTTCTTTTCTTGCTTTTCTTCGGCAACATCCCGTTGAGCATCTCCTGGAGGTTCATCATCGACACCTCATCCATCACACCTGCTCCAATCATGCCCACGTTAGCACCGCTACTTCCTCTGATTTGTATCTCAATCTTTCGGTCCTCCAACTCTCCATTCCTGATTTTTTCGCGGAAGAGCGCGCGGGTTCGTTCATTGAGTTCCTCATCAGACGTCGGCACAGCGGTCCCTTCCGTGGACGCCGAGAAGCCCGAGCGGGATGCCGAAGGTTGTTTCAGCGGAGGTATCAACGCATCCAGTATCATATCCTCGACGATGGCCGCCGCTTTTTCTTTCACTTCCTCCTTTTTCCGCGCCTTCACCATATTGACAGACTGTTCTACGAGATCGCGGACCATACTCTCAACGTCGCGGCCAACGTAGCCCACCTCTGTAAACTTCGAGGCCTCTACTTTCACGAACGGCGCATCCGCGATTCTAGCCAACCGTCTCGCAATTTCCGTTTTACCCACACCGGTTGCACCAATCATGAGTATGTTGTTCGGAATAATCTCATTGCGAATGTCGGATTTAACGTTCATTCTCCGCCATCGGTTCCTCAACGCAATCGCCACGTTTCGCTTCGCATCGTATTGACCGATAATGTACTTGTCGAGTTCCTCGACAATTTGGCGCGGGGTCAAATAATTGGACTCCATCATAATTTCTTTCGACTCTTAATCAGTGCATTTACATCGGATGAAACCGTAAAGGTGTAACTGGCGCTTCCAGCAACGTAACCGCTTCGGGCAACTACAAAGTCAACAGCACCAATAGTGGCAACAGCGCCCACCGTCACACCCGCTCCTCCACCTCCACGTTCCAGCCGCAGTGCACGGTGATTCACATAATTGTAGCCCAACAGAAGATTCACATTCCGATGAAAAAGAATTTCTGTGCCAAAATTAATATGACTCAGGACTTTTGCCAAGGTGGCAGGTTCGTCGTCATGAATATCCGGATCATAATAGATGAGGTCAGGGCTCGTCAAGCCATAAGCTGAAATGGAAAACCGGATCGGCATATGCTCAGGCTTAAAAGTCGTTCCGAGCTGCACATCAAACGGCAGCGTCCCATTGCCCAAAGGATCAGCCAGAACGAACCCAACGTTCTTAACGCACAAGCCAACAGACAACTCCTTGCCGGGATGTACGAAAACACCACCGACATCAAATAACAACGCCGCCGACCGATCGAAAGCAATGGTGCTAAATACTGGCTTTACATTCACGCCCATTCGGAAATGCCCCACCTGATGCGCAACAGACGCCACCAAGGCCGTTTGCCCCGCTGAAAAAGTATTGGTCTCCGCGCCCGTGGGGTCATGTCCTTGCATGTCACCATACCTCACGTGCTGCACAGCCAATCTTATAACCCCGACGCGACGAACAGGGAGCGCATACGTAAATAAAGCTTGACCGATATCCGCGACGTAGAACTGGTATGATGCCGATGCAAAACCTATAAGGGTGTCGCCAACCAACGAGGGATTGAGAACAAAAAAGTTTGGGTCCCGATCAACGAGCGACACGTTAATTCCGCCCATGGCCGCTGCGCGAGCCGACGTCGGAATATCAATAAATGAAAAAGCGTGCCGTCCGCCCGGTTGTGCACGAACCGCGACAACGATACATATCAAAAAGATCAGGACAGTCGCTTTCAAAAGATCAAAACTACCCTCAGTTGTTAAGGTATGATTGAAATTTCGGTTCGGTGAATGTGAACGTCATGGGATTCTTCACCTTTTCAGGAAGCAGCGCAATATCGAGCACTTCATCGATAGAACTTACGTAATGAAAAATGAGGCCCTTGACATATTGTTTTTCAATCTCTTCAACATCCCTCCTGTTCTTCGCACTGAGTACGATCTCGCGGATGCCACTCCTTTTCGCGGCTAATATTTTCTCCTTAATACCGCCCACGGGCAGCACCTTGCCCCTCAACGTAATTTCACCCGTCATAGCCAGCTTTGCCTTGACTTTCCGTTGAGTATAAATAGACGCCAGCGAAGTAAACATCGTAATGCCTGCCGATGGTCCGTCTTTTGGAACAGCTCCAGCAGGCACGTGAATGTGAAGATCATATTGCTGGAAAACACGGTGATCGATACCCAGCGCTTCGGCGTTGAACTTAAGGTATGAGAGCGCGGCCATTGCGGATTCTTTCATGACATCGCCAAGTTGTCCGGAAAGCGTCAGTGTACCTTTTCCGCGACTCAGGCTCGACTCAACAAACAGTATTTCTCCGCCAACCTGCGTCCAGGCCAGGCCGGTCACCACACCTGCGATTTCATTTCCGGCATACAGTTCTTCGTCGTGAATTTCGATGCCGAGAATTTTCCTTACGCTCTCCTCCGTGATCGTCTTGTCGTACTCCTCCTCCAGGGCGATAGACTTCGCAATATTCCTGACAATCGTCCCGATCTTGCGTTCAAGATTCCGTACGCCGGATTCCCTCGTGTATCCGGTGATAATCCTGGCGATCGATTGCTTTGTAAACTTCAGCTGAGACGCTTTCATCCCGTGTTCCTTCAACTGTTTCGGAACCAGGTGCTTCATCGCGATCTGGATCTTCTCTTCATGGGTATAACCGGTGATCTCGATTATCTCCATTCGATCGCGCAGCGCCGGATGAATCGTATCCAGGGTATTCGCCGTCGCAATGAACAGCACTTTCGAAAGATCGTAATCAACCTCCAGGTAGTTGTCTCCAAACGTATTGTTCTGTTCGGGGTCCAGCACTTCCAGCAAAGCAGAAGACGGATCTCCCCGAAAATCCGATTTTACCTTATCGATCTCGTCAAGGATGAATACGGGTTTTGAAGACTGTGCCTTCTTGATGTTCTGAAGTATCTTTCCCGGCATCGCGCCCACATATGTCTTTCGGTGACCTCGGATCTCCGCTTCATCGTGAACGCCACCCAACGACATGCGAATGTATTTTCGCTGCAAGGCTTTCGCGATTGACCTTCCCAGCGACGTCTTTCCCACACCAGGCGGTCCGTAGAGACATAAGATCGGTCCCTTCATGTCTTGTTTAAGCTTGAGGACCGCAAGGTATTCAAGGATTCTGTTCTTCACTTTTTCAAGGCCAAAGTGGTCCTGATCAAGTATCTTTTTTGCACGCTTAAGATCAAAATCATCTTGTGTATACTCACCCCAGGGCAAGTCCAGCATAAATTCAACATAGTTCATGGCAACCGGGTACTCGGCAGCCATGGGGTTGATTCGGAGAAGCTTGTCAAGTTCCTTGTTAAAGTGTTCACCAACCGTCTTGGGCCACTTTTTTGACTCCGCGCGTTTTCTCAGCTTTTCAACCTCCTTGTCCGGGCCATCGTACCCAAGTTCGTCTTGAAGAACTTTTATCTGCTGCCGAAGAAAGTAATCGCGTTGCTGCTGATCGATGTCCGTGTGAACCTTCTTTTGAATCTCGTGCTTGATCTCAAGCATTTGAATCTCGCGCAACATGTACTGCAGTAGCAGCGTGCCCCGATCGACGAGGTTCTGTGTCTCCAATATCTTTTGTTTGTCTGCAACATCCACGTTCAGGTTTGACGAAAGGAAGTGGATGAGGAACGGCGTGCTTGAGATATTGTCAAGAGCAACCTGCGCCTCTTGAGGTATCTCCGGATTGAGTTTCAAAATTTTCAGTGCAGAATCCTTTAACGACTGCACAAGCGCCTTCACTTCCCTGCCATTAAGATTCGCTGAGGTCTCGGTCAATAACTCTATTCGGGCAGCCAGGTAGGGATCTTCCTGCACAAACTCGCGTATGCTAAAACGATTTTTGCCTTGAATGATGATGGTCGTATTTCCGTCGGGCAAGACAAGCATCTTGATTATTCTTGCCACCGTACCCAACCGATAAAGATCTTCCGTGATAGGTTCTTCAGCTTGAGAATTCTTTTGTGCCACAACACCGATAATGCGGTTCCCCTGGTACGCTTTCTTAACCAGCCTGATCGACTTCTGTCTTCCCACCGTAATGGGAATAACAACACCGGGAAACAAGACGGTATTTTTAATCGGTAAAATCGCCAGTTCGTCGGGGAGATCTTCCGGTTTTAATTCGTTGTCCTGCTCGGGATTGATCAGCTGAACCAGATCATCCGATTCGTCCTGCACAAGTTGTATGGGTAGCGCCTTAAACATGAAGGGATAATGCCACTTTGGCACAATTAGGTTAACCTAAATACTGAAAAAAAAATGATGAGTATAATGGACAATAGTAGTGCCAGCAGGGTTGTAAAAGAAACAAAATTGTCTCAACTTTAACGAACGAGCCACTTCTTACCGGGGGTTGTCCTCATTTTTTACTATCGCTGACTGCTGTGAAAACCTACTTTTTGATCGTTTTCGCCATTTTTTGTGTGCGCTTCACTCCCGCCGCCCAGGATCGACCCTCGAAGACAAGGTACAGGCAGATGGGCATGGCCGAAGTCAGCGATACCCTGACACGATACAGTCAATCTGACATTTTCACCTTTCCGAATCTAAACCGACTGCCATTGTACCATAACGCCCGGCAACTAAACAGGATAAGTGAACTCAGTCGTAATGGTTCAGACGAAGAACTCTACCATGCGTTGAGGGAATACGTCAAAAATTTTGGTATTCAGAACTTTTCGCAACATACAAACATAATCTGGGATCTGGCCAGGCTCTCGCAGAAGTATGGTCCGCCCGGTGAGGCAATATTGCTGTATAAGCTGGTATTGAAACATCACCAGCAGGCGACGGATCGCAAAAAACTGATCACCGAGTTTGATACAGTTTCCCGAAACGATCGTCACTATTACGTACCGCTGGAGGAATATTACGAGCTTGTTCAGTTGCGAAGCGAAATCGACACATTGAAACCCCCACATGGCGTTTTGATACGCATGGATGACTGGATCAATTCACCCAAAGCCGACTACGGGCCAACCATTGGCAACGCCGATTCCATTCTTTTGTTTACTTCGAAGCGGAACATTGTCGATTCACATTTCGATAAGAAAGTAAATGAGGATCTCTTTTTCACGATTCGCAATGGCGACTACTGGGAGCCGGCGAAGGAGTTCAAAACAATTAATACACGCAACAATGAAGGGTCTGCATGTCTTTCAAACGACGGGAAGTACCTGTATTTTGCCCGCTGTGATTCGCCGGACAGCTACGGTAGCTGTGACATTTTCCGCGCGGAATTGACCGCCGACAGCACGTGGGGAAATGTGCGTAACCTCGGCAAGAATATCAATAGCACAGATTGGGATTCCCATCCTTCACTCTCTCACTCAGGCGACACGTTGTTCTTCGCCTCCTCACGGATTGGCGGGTTCGGCATGACAGATATCTACTATTCCGTAAGAAACGAGGCGGGCGATTGGCTTCCAGCGCAAAATATCGGACCGATTATCAATACACGCGGTGCAGAAGTAAGTCCATTCTTCCATCACCGCTCAAACGTGTTGTACTTCAGTTCCAATGGCCAACCGCTTAGTTTCGGTGACTTCGATATCTACAAAAGCT
>CAZIAG010000107.1:0-9802 GCA_964537375.1 uncultured Roseivirgaceae bacterium | reverse complement strand
CGCAATGTTGTCCTGGCGATTGATGAATCCCCAACGTCCAAGGATTCGCACCGCCGCTAGCGATGAACTGAAGTTTCGGGCAGCCTCGTAACGGTTGGCAATGCGCAAACGTCCCTCCGCATCAATGAATCCGTAACGTCCGTCGCGGCGTATGGCGCGAAGGCCTTCGCTTTCATCCGAGATCTCCTCGATGCCCGATGGAAGTTCGTATCGTTCTTTGATCGTTCCGGAAAAGTCTATCTTCCACAGCGCGCCGGACGTCAGGTATTCGAGTAGATGGTCTTCCCTGACTTCGAGCCGGTTATCAGAAAAATAGATAATGCCTTTCCTGATTCCTTTCAGGAACGTCGTGTTCTCCCGCTTCAACAGATACAACGAATCATTTATCAACTCCAAAGGATAGCGTTGCGGCGTCACTTTCCAGGTTTCGTCGATGCCTATAACACCATAACCGCCCTTGAAACGAACTACGACGTTTTCGTCCTTCCACTGCACGAGAGAGTCGTGAACACAAGCAATCATTTCTTTACCATTACGATCCATGGCGCCCCAGAATCCGCGGCTTTTCACTGGGAAAAAACGGCCGTTCCAAGATCCAATGTCATCGTAACTTTTTGCGGAAACCGGATTCCCCTCTGGACCGAGGAGCATCCACTTTACACGTCCATCAACCATACGACTAGCCTTCACGAATTCACCGTCGAAACGAATATCCATGAAGGACGGCGATATGATGAAACGACCCGACGGGTCAACAACACCCGCGCGATGGTCGACAACGGCAACAGCCCTTTCTTTTGAAAAAGATGTCACCCTGGAATAAATGTCTTCGCTGAGAGGCTTCAGGTCCGGCCCCGCCAACCGAACCGTGCCGGATCGGTACAGCGCGTAAACATTTGCTCGGGTGACCGCGACAGAATCAGCGTAGCATTCCTTCAGCATACCGTTGTCGCCGGAGAGGAACAGCCAATGATTATAATCCCTTCCCATTACAACGCGATCTTCACCAATCCTTATTTCGCAATATTGTGCCGGAAGCACAAGTCGTCCCTGGCGGTCAATAAGGCCTTGGTTGCCATCCTGGTAGATCACGGCATGATCATGAGTGAAAGCAGACAAACTGTCGATAACAAAGTCCATCACCTGGGAACCGTCTTCCGAAAACAGGGCCGTCTTGCGGTCGAAATTCTCTACCGCATATCGCAGGCTCCCCAGGGGATATATGTTTCGGAACTGAAGGGGGATAATGACTCGATTGTCGAAATCCAGCAAACCGTGATTGTAGCGCGAGCCTTGCTTCACATACACCACAGCACGAGACGGATACACCTTGATTCCATCGTACTGAAAAGGAATAACTTGTTTGCCGTTAGTATCGATACAGCCGTGCAGCGTTCGCCAACTGCCGGGAGCTTTGAGACCGCCAACGATCACCGTTCCATACCCTGGGAGAAGAGATTCATACCGGGGCGGTGTCACGCGATGGTTGTTGAGGTGGATCAGGCCCCATCGACCGTCAAGAAGGTAGCCGGTGATATTTCCAATAAGTGAAAACCTGCCATCGCTCCATCCGATTGCCTCAAACTGAGCGGGAATCAAAACACGGCCCTGCTCATTCTTGAGGCCGACCTTGCCGTTTTCCTCAAAAATACTGAATTCGTCAGCGTCTACGCTCGCAAAAAAATCCCCCTGAGAGGTAGAGTGGGCGTTAACGCGGGTGATGAGCAGGAACGCGAGGGGTATCAAAAAAAATCGGCTCGCCTTTTCCATCTGTGCGTAAAGTTACACCGGTCCATGAAATCATATGAATTTTTGGCAAATTTGTGGCGTTTTACGGGATAAGGGCTTCGCCGGATCGATGAACCGGCCAGGCGACCCCATTATCGCTCAACGTGATGTTCATACAACAATTATATACCAACTGCCTCGCCGAGGCAGCATACTACATTGAATCAGACGGCCAAGCGGCCATAATTGATCCTTTGCGCGAACCTGAACCGTATCTTGAGTTGGCACGCAGACGCAGCGCGGAAATCAAGTATGTATTTGAAACCCATTTCCACGCCGACTTCGTATCGGGTCACATTGATCTTGCCGCGAGAACGGGAGCCACGATCGTGTACGGTCCCGAAGCCGAAACGGACTACGATGTCTACCACGCCGCCGACGGGGAAACTTTTAGCATTGGACGCCTCTCGATCAAAGTACTGCACACACCAGGCCACACCCCGGAATCGTCCTGCTTCCTCTTGCTGGATGAGAACGGAAAACAGCATGCTGTCTTTACCGGGGATACCCTCTTCGTTGGAGATGTCGGACGACCAGACCTGCTCGACGGTGTAATGAGCCGGGAACAACTTGCAGGAATGCTGTACGATTCCCTCAATACGAAGATCAAGACTTTGCCCGATAATGTGATCGTTTATCCCGCTCATGGGCCCGGCTCGGCCTGCGGAAAGAATATCGGAAAAGAAACGCATTCAACGATAGGCGAGCAGCGCAAATTCAATTACGCTCTGCAACCGATGAGCCGTGAGCAGTTCATTGAAAAGGTGACAGACGGGATACTGCCTCCGCCCCAGTACTTCTTCGAAGACGCTCGCATCAACAAGAAAGGCTACAAACCACTGAATGAGGTAATGGCAAGAAACCGTCGCCCGCTTTCATCGTCAGATGTCAAGCGAGAAATGGACGCAGGCGCGGTACTTCTCGACACGCGGAAGGCCGATGATTTTGAAAAAGGATTTATCCCGGGGGCCGTCAATATCGGGCTTAACGGACAGTTCGCCGTATGGGTCGGAACATTGATTGACATACAAAAGCCGATCGTGTTGGTCACCGAGTCTGGCAAGGAAGAAGAGTCGATCGTGAGACTGGCGCGGGTCGGCTATGAAAACGTTGTTGGATTTTTGCAGCATGGAATGGCAGCATGGGACGGCCCTATCGAAACCGTTAAAAGCATAACCGCCGGGGAGTTGGCATCCGTTCTCAATGGCAAGAGCACGGCCATTGACGTGAGAAAGCCTGGCGAATGGAACGTCAGTCATTTAAAAGATGCAATATTCCTGCCCCTGGCTGAATTCCCCAACAACCTTTCACAGCTGAACAAGGAACAACAATACGTAGTCTATTGCGGGGGAGGCTACCGCTCGATGACCGCGATCTCCATTATGAAACAACGCGGATTCACAAACCTCATTAATGTCTATGGCGGATTCGGCGCTATGCAGAAGGAAGGCTTGCCTATCGTGACTGAAGAAGTTGTAGCATAACCTCCTCGGGAGGCGCTGAGAGTGAGTAAAAACTCACTCCAGCCGCTTGTGAAAGTACAGCGAATACCTCGGCAACAGGTGAGGGTGCGCGATCTTGACTAAATCTTTCAGGACCAAATCCGGGCGGAGATAACCCAACTCGAGGAATTCACTTCCCCCTTTTGCCCCCTTTCTCGCGTCGTAGGTATACACCTGGCCTTCCTGAAACGCGTGGAATCGCGCATACCTATGGTCGTTGTTTTCAAGTTGCTGCAATGAATTAAAGTTTGCCACACCAATCCAAAGGTCCGCCTCACTGGCAACCCGGTACACCGTTTCAAAATCAACCTGAAGAAATCCATGCGACTTGTTGTCTTCCCACAAGTAGCGACACCCCGCGTCGCGGAAAAGTCGCGCGGCATAATTTTCGCCACCGGGCATGAACCAAGCGTCGCCATACACGACGCCACTCAAGACGGTCGGTCGATACTCAACACTGTCGACGAGCGCTAGCGTCTCCAGGTAACTTTTTTCGATTACCGAAAAAACCGAATCAGCTACCTTTTCTTTATTGAAGAACAACGCCATGAATTTTATCCATTCAGCGCGTCCCAGCGGATGCCTCTCCAGGTACTCGGCGTTGATCACCACGGGAATCTCAAGTTCTTCGATTTTCTTGAACTGTCCATAATCGCCGGTCACGGAGTATCCCATCACAAGGTCCGGCTCTGTGGTTGCAAGACGCTCCAGATTGAGATCCTTATCGATACCGAGATCGACAACCTTACCGGAGTCGATGCGTCTTCTCATCTTTGGCGAACTGATATAATCGGTGGCCGGGAAACCTACCAGCTTGTCCGTCTCACCGAGATAGTCGAGTAGTGGAATATGCGTCGTCGAAGTGCAGACAATCCGCTCGATCGGCACACGGATGACGGTGACGCGTCTACTGACCTCAGGCACTTTCTCGCCCTTAGGTATAAGCAAATAAGCAAGGCCATCCTTTGCCCCCTGGTAGGGTGTTTTCACCTCAACCAGTTTTGCGTTGTCAACGGGTGTGACTGTGAATCCAACCGCATAATCGAGTTTTGTGAACGGGATACCGGGCGGCGCGGGTATAACATACTCCGTCGTCCGCCTTTCGCATCCGAATGCCAACACACATAGCAGTAGGCAATAGCGGTAATTCATGGTACAATATTACGGCATGGCGAGACTTCAGCATACAACGAATTGAGTTTTCATTCGTATGTTTGTCACGGAATTCGCGGTTCGCCGGTCAGAGGTCGGCGATTAAAAGGGAATCCGGTGTTCAATCCGGAGCTGTCCCCGCAACTGTGATCCACGCATTTATTGGCGATACACTCGAGCCACTGTCTGCAAGAGCGGATGGGAAGGCGATCGCCAATGTGGAGAGCCAGGAGACCTGCCGCTATTCGTTCAATTCAGAGCTTTCGGGTGAAAAGCCATGAGTAAACCTGCCTCGCGGTTTTCCTCATCTTTACTCAAAGGCTCATAGTGTTTAACGCTTACCAAAAATGCTATGAGGAAATTAACACTCCTTCTGATTTTGTCGGGCACCATCTGCCTGGCACAGGACTCCCTGAAAACAACCACCCTTCAGGAGATCGTCGTCACGGGAACACGATTCGATATCCCCGTCGAGAAATCAGGCAAAACGATCTACAAGATCGATCGGAAAACCATCCAACAGAACGCCGGAAAAGGCCTTGCCGACCTGCTCAACGAGGTGCCGGGTATTCAGACCGACGGCAACTTCAGCGCACCGGGAACGAACCAAAGCTACTACATTCGAGGAGGAAGGAATCGCCAGGCACTCATCCTCATCGACGGTGTTCCTCTCAATGATCCATCCGCGATCTCGGCAGAATACGACCTGCGATACATCCCGCTTGCTCAGATCGAATCGATCGAAGTACTTAAGGGCGGACTCAGCACGCTGTACGGAACAAGCGCAATGTCGGGGGTTATTAACATCACCCTGAGGGATTCTGGAAGGAAAGCGATGAGCGGAGAAGTCAGCATTGAGGGCGGTTCTTATCGCACCCATTCAGAGAATATCACGCTAAGCGGAAGACCTTCCAATTTTTCCTGGCTCGTATCAGCAAACAATCTCCGGTCCCGCGGATTCTCGTCTGCGCTGGACAACGATCCGTTGGTAGAGTTCGACAACGACGGCATCAATCGACAAAATATCCTTGCCAAGGTGGGTTACGACTTCACGGATAAGCTAACCCTCACCGTTCATAGCGCATACGAATCCTTTGAAGCGGGATACGACGATTACGAATTCACCGATGCGCCGAATCTTCAGAACTTCTCACAATGGCGGGTAGGTTTTGAACCGAATTGGAAGTACGCCAAAGGTTCGATCCTTGGAAAATTATTCATCAACAGTTCGGAACGCATCTTTGAAAGCAGTTTCCCCGAACACGATCTCGGCCGCAACGTTCAAGGTGAGATCGTTCACCGGCACACGTTTTCAGAAAGGATACAGACCCTGACGGGATTAAGCTATCAGCGCATGTCGATGGAACAGAAAGGTCAGATCGGTGAGGACAGCGCCCGCTTTTCGATGGTCGATCCTTATGCGTCAGTGTTCGTCGACCTGCCCGTCAGGTTCAACTTGCACGCGGGGATGCGATTGAATACACACGATCATTATGGAAATCACTTCATCTACAATGTGAACCCATCGTTTACTATCCGAAAAGAAGCCAAATGGCATTACAAGATACTCGCGTCTGTGTCCACCAGCTACATCACGCCGTCGCTCTATCAGATGTATTCATTCGCGGGCAACCGCCATTTGCAACCCGAAGAGTCGACGAATTTCGAGTTTGGATTGTCAGCTTACCACTCAAAATTTGTGACCAATGTCGCTTGGTTCCAACGCCGCGAAACCAATCCCATCGACTTTATCTCGTTGTTCGATGATGAAGGCAACTTTCTGGGGGGACACTACCGCAACGTTGTGAATGAACGCGACGTCTACGGCCTGGAGGTCGATTTCAGGTATTTGATCTCAGACCAACTGACCGTTTCAGGCAACATCAGCTGGATGGACACGAATCAACCAGAGAATTTTTACAAAATTCCGAGGCTCAAGTACGGAGCAGCCGCCGACGTCAGGCTACTTTCGCAAGGGACCGTGTCGTTGAAATACAACTTTACCGGTGAACGAACGACCTTCGACTTCTTCACGTTCTCAGAGGTCAACCTTGACCAGTATCACGTCGTCGACCTGTTTGCATCATGGCGATTCTTTGACGGCAGGTTTACCTTATATGGTGCCATCAACAACGTGTTCGACAATGATTTCGTCGCATTGTACGGCTACACAACACGAGGGCGGAACTTCAGTGTTGGTGGGCGATACGGTTTCTAGCTAAGGACATCAACCCTATGCCGAAAAAGAAGAACACGACAGACGAAAAACCACAGGAGCCGGACTACTACATGGAGAATGGGTTCGTCGTGTTCACGGCATCCTTCCTGAGGAAGCGCGGCTTTTGTTGCAAGAGCGGATGCCGACATTGCCCCTATAAAAAAGGAAATGACAAGTGATCAATGCATTTTCTTCACCGAACGATGATAGGCTGCGAGAAGTTGCTCTGCCGCCTCATATGGAGACAAAGACGATCTTTTTACCTCCTCCGCCAGGACGTCGATCAATGCGCTGACTTCGGGGTAGTTCAGATAGTCCGTGAGCAAGCGTTGACGAAAGTGATCTATAAACCAGGTGACGTGCTGCTGTTGACGCGTGCGTGTGAAGTGGTTCGAGGCGCGGACTTTCTGACAATACTGTTCCACGATCGCCCACGTCTCGGCAATGCCCTTTTGTTCAACGGCTGAACTGGTAATCACTTTTGGGATCCAACCGGATGGTTGATTGGGCAGCAAGTGCATGGCGTGCTGAAAATCAGCCTGCGCCTCCGTAGCACGGGCGAGGTTTTCGCCATCGGCTTTGGTGATAACAACAGCATCTGCCATTTCCATGATTCCTTTCTTGATACCCTGCAGCTCATCTCCGGCACCGGCCAACATCAGCAGTAGAAAAAAGTCGACCATTCCCCTTACCATTACTTCGGATTGGCCTACCCCCACTGTTTCGATAATGATCACTTCAAAGCCAGCGGCCTCACATAACAGCATCGCCTCACGCGTTCTTCCCGCTACACCCCCGAGGATGCTGCCGGAGGAGGATGGTCGAATAAAGGCCAGCGGGTCTCGGGAAAGTCGAGCCATGCGCGTTTTATCTCCCAGAATACTGCCACCGGTAATCTGACTGGATGGATCAATAGTAAGGATGGCCACCTTCTTCTCGTTTGCTGTCAGAAACTTTCCGAGCGCTTCGATGAACGTACTCTTCCCTACACCAGGTGCTCCGGTTACGCCGATGCGCACGCTGTTCCCCGTTCCTGGCATGAGCTCCGTTAGGAGGCGTGAGGCAAGCGCCTGGTCTTCGGGCAGGCTACTTTCTACAAGGGTAATCGCTTTAGCAAGGACGACCCGGTCTCCGGCCAGAATTCCCTCCCGATACTCATTAATAGATAGCCTGGTGTTAATTGCCACGTTGTATTCAGATTAAGGCTAAATTCTTAAATTTACTTCTTCATACCCCCACCCTTATGAAAAAAATCTGGCGCAATTCCCTTTTTGCCACTGCTTTCACGTTCGGCATACTTTGGGCTGCAGACAAGATAATGGAACTGCAGCTCTTCAATGCCTTTGACGTGTTTGAACAGGCATTCGCCGATTTCGAGCTCACCGATTATGCCTTTTCAAATCTCAGGCCAGATCCAACAGTGGATGACCGCATCGTGCTTGTCAACATTGGCTACCTGCCCCGACCGCTCATCGCCGAACAGATACGCATCATCAGCAAGTACAAGCCGAAGGTCATTGGCATCGACTCATTTTTTAATTGTGAAGGCGGACTGCGGGATACCCTGAATTGTCCGCAACTGAAGGATACGCTTGGCAACCTGATGCTGAGCTTTGCGATCCAGGAAGCAGGTAACGTCGTTCACGTCTCCAAATTACTTCAATCGTACAAGACCTACAGCGCCGGCATCGTCAACGTATACGATTCCCTCGAGTTTTCTGATCCGATCTTTCAGGATTACGCACAGCACGGCTTTGCCAATCTTGTTACGGACGCCGAGTATCAGCACGATGTAAAATTGTGCCGCAGTTTCAATCCGACCATGGAAGTGAACGGTGAAACACAATATGCATTTAGCGTGAGGCTTGCGATGATGTACGACTCGGCCAAAGCCGCCGCCCTACTGGCACGCGACAAGGAGGAGGAAATCATCAACTACCGAGGTAACGTTGAGATCGAAGAACGCAAGTTGCGATCTCTCCAGAACAAAGAATTGGCTACAACGCGGTATCCCATCATGTTCTTCGCCCTCGATGCAGGCCAGGTTTTGCGCGAAGAGTTCGATGCCGAATTCATAAAAGACAAGATTGTCATATTCGGTTTCCTCGGTGAATACTTTGGTGACCCTGCCTGGGAGGACAAGTTCTTCACTCCCCTCAACAAAAAAGTAGCCGGCAGGGCTAACCCCGACATGTTTGGGCTCGTGGTGCATGCCAATATCGTTGCCATGATTCTCAATGGGGATTTTGTGGACGAACTCGAGGAGTGGCACAAATACGTCCTGGCTTTCCTTTTCTGTTATGTCAATATGCTCGTTTTCTTTTACATAAACGCCAGGTTCCCGGTCTGGTTCGACACGTTCTCCCTGTTAATTCAGGTCGTTCAAATCATTGCGCTCATGTTTGTTACCGTGCTTGTCTTTGCACATGCCGATTTTAAGCTGGATCTGACCTTAACGATCTTTACGATTGCCTTTGCAGGACCCAGTTTCGAGTTCTACGACAACATTTTGAATACAGGTTTGGTACGAATTTGGCAAAAGAGACTTACCAAACGCAAAAAAGAAGTATTAACAACCCAGGACACGGAAATTTCGTAAATTCACAAGCCATTTTTACAGACAACAACCATGAAAACAAGAACATTAGGCCTTATTTTGATCCTTTTTGGCATACCTGCCCTGGTTTTCAGCCAGGACTACGCCTTCAAGGTGTTGGCCAACAAGGGCAACAACGAGGTGAAAAATGGATCAACCTGGCAACCCCTGAAAACCGGGGCAAGCCTGAAGGTGGGCGACGAACTTAAAGTTTCAGAGAATGCGTACCTCGCCCTCGTGCACCTCGGAAGTGGACGACCTCTTGAACTGAAGGAACCTAAAGTCTACGATGTAGCTTCTCTGAGCAAAAAGATGGAGACAGGCGGTACTACGAGCGTCGTGTCGAAGTATGCCGACTTCATCCTCACCAATAGCGCCGAGGGTGAGAAAAATAAACTGAGCGCTACGGGGGCTGTTCGGCGCGACGTAGCCGGAGGCGTATCGGTCGCCCTGCCCGAAGAACACCAATCTATTTTTGGTCAGACCGTACCCTTGCGTTGGAATTCGCCAGTCCAGGGTCCTTTCGTTGTGACCGTGAGAAATATG
>CAZIAG010000106.1:0-9933 GCA_964537375.1 uncultured Roseivirgaceae bacterium | reverse complement strand
CTAACCCTCCTCCTTCTTGCTGATCAGGGCCACGGCATAAGCGTTGACCCCTTCCTCTCTGCCGACATAACCCATGCGTTCATTGGTTGTCGCTTTGATGCTCACGTCTTCCTCGGTGATGCCCATTAGTGGAGCAAGCGTTTTCTTCATCGCTGGAATATGCGGAACAAGCTTCGGGCGTTCCAGGCATACCGTGCAATCGACATTTTCAACCTTCCATCCATGCTCAGACAACATACGCGTCACCTCCTTGAGGAAGAACTTTGAGTCCATGTTCTTCCATCTGTCGTCCTTGTTTGAGAAGTGGAACCCGATATCGCGAAGATTCGCGGCACCGAGCAGCGCGTCGCAAATCGCATGCACAAGTACATCGGCATCCGAATGCCCCACGGCACCCAGTTCGGAGGAAACCTTGATTCCTCCCAGGAAAAAATCGCGTCCCTCTTCCAACTGGTGGACATCGAACCCAAAACCGACACGCATCTTCATGATCAACTGTTAATTGGTACGAGCACGGTAATACATGACGCTGGCATTCTCCTCCCGCAACGTCTGCGCAGCCACGCTGCGAACGTCGTCGATGGTTACCGACTCGATCCGTTCAGCTTCCTCGTTAACGGCGTTCGCATCTCCTGAAAGTTTGGCGAACGCCAGGTTGATAGCGCGATTCATCACCTCCACTTCCCCAAACTCCAGGGTAGAATACGCCTGATTCTTTACTTTCTCCAACTCCAGTTCAGTCGGGCCTTCCGACAAAAGGGCCTCAACAACGTCATTGACCTCGGCCTCCGCATCCGCCGGATCGACGCCGCTTCGCAAACGTCCGTTGATGACCAACAGACCGGGATCGATGCTTCCCATCACAAACGACGAAACGGAATTGAACACTTCTTTTTCCTTGACTAGCTTACGGTATAACCTTGAAGATTGACCGCGGCTGAGTATATCGCTGAGCAAGTCGTGCGCGTAGTAGTCTTCGTGAAAGCGACCGGGCATGTGATACGCTTTGTAAAGCGCATGCGCAGGAACGTCGGCTTCAACCTCGAGAAATCTCCTTTCCCGCTGAACTGGTTCAGTGGGCAGGGCCCGTGTTTTTCGCGGTCTCGATGGAATTGGACCAAACCATTTTTCAGACAGACGTTTCACCTCATCCAGTCTTACATTCCCCGCCACCACCATGATTGCATTGTTGGGGACGTAGTGGTTGAAAAAGAAGTCCTTGACGTCGTCCATGGTAGCGCGTTCGATGTGGGCCACTTCCTTTCCGATCGTTGCCCATTGATAGGGGTGTACGTGGTACGCAAGCGGGCGGAGTTTGAGCCACACATCGCCGTACGGTTGATTCAGGTATCGTTGTTTGAACTCCTCTATCACCACCTTGCGTTGAACTTCCAGCACTTGCGGGTCAAAGGAAAGAGACAACATCCGGTCGGACTCCAGCCAAAAGCCGGTCTCTATATTCGCCGCCGGAACGGTCAGGTAATAGTTGGTGATGTCTGTATTCGTGAACGCGTTGTTCTCACCACCCACTTTCTGCAGCGGCTCATCGTAATTGGGAATATGTTTTGATCCGCCGAACATCAGGTGTTCAAAAAGGTGCGCAAAGCCTGTCCGCTCGGGATCTTCGTCCCGCGAACCGACATCATAAAGAATGTTGAGGACAGCGATCTGTACGGTCGGATCCTCATGCACGATCACACGCAGACCGTTGTCAAGGCTGAATTCGGAAAACGAGATCATAAGAGGCCCAAAATAACGGGAATTTTTCCGGTAAATGAAGGACAAGGTTAGTCGTGCGCCCTCGCACACACGTGGCGTCAATCTGTTCCAACGAAATTTCAGGCTTTTTCCTTTCCGTCACCCGAAAACGGCTAATTTGGCGCCGCTTTCCAGATGCTATGAATTTCAACCGGAAACAGTACAGCGACGAATTGCTCAGGCAATTGTATACGGCGATTGTGAAGCCGCGCATGATCGAGGAGAAGATGCTCATTCTTCTTCGGCAAAATCGGATATCCAAATGGTTTAGCGGAATCGGGCAAGAGGCGATCGCCGTGGGCGTAACCTCGGCGCTCCGGAAAGATGAGTACATATTGCCCATGCACAGGAACCTGGGCGTTTTCACCGGCCGTGACCTTCCGCTGCATCGACTTTTTGCACAGTGGCAAGGGACCGCCATGGGATATACCAAAGGTCGGGACCGTTCATTTCACTTTGGTACCAATGAGCACCACATCGTTGGAATGATATCTCACCTCGGGCCGCAAAACGGCGTGGCTGACGGGATAGCGCTGGCGTGCAAACTTAAGGATGAAAAGAAAGTCACTGCCGTTTTCAACGGCGACGGAGGCACAAGCGAAGGCGACTTTCACGAAGCTTTGAACGTGGCCGCTGTCTGGGATCTGCCGGTGATCTTCATCGTCGAGAACAACGGATACGGACTTTCAACGCCTTCCCGTGAACAGTTCCGTTGTGAAAGCTTTGCCGATAAGGGTATCGGATATGGCATTGAAGCCGTGAGCATTGATGGGAATAATATCCTCGAGGTGTACGACACCATGCGTCTTTTTGCAGAGAACATCCGCCAGAACCCGAGACCCGTACTGGTGGAATGCCGTACTTTCCGTATGCGGGGCCACGAAGAGGCATCGGGAACAAAGTATGTTCCGAAAGAACTCATGGACGAGTGGGCCAGAAAAGACCCGGTGGATAATTATGAAGAATGGCTAAAAACAGAAGGCATCATCGACGACGACTTCATTTACAACACGCGGCAAGCGATCAAAAAAGAAATCGAAGAAGCGTTGGCCATCGCCTTTGAGGAGAAGCACCCCGAACCGGATACGCAGAAGGAGCTCGACGATGTATACGCGCCGTTCGAACAAGTTGTTATCAATCCTTCAACTGAAAAGAAATCAGAAAAGCGTTTTATCGACGCTATCAGCGATGGCCTGCGACAGAGCATGGAGCGGTTTGACAACCTTGTGCTGATGGGTCAGGACATCGCCGAGTACGGCGGAGTCTTTAAAATCACGGAAGGTTTTGTGGAGAAGTTCGGCAAAGGCCGTGTGCGAAATACTCCGCTTTGCGAGGCAGCCATCGTTGGGGCCGGACTCGGGCTTTCGGTGAAGGGAATGAAGTCCATGGTGGAGATGCAGTTCGCTGATTTCGTGACTGAAGGTTTCAACCAGATCGTCAACAACCTGGCCAAGTCGCACTGGCGTTGGGGGCAGAATGCCGACGTAGTGGTGCGCATGCCTACGGGAGCAGGAACGGCGGCGGGTCCATTTCATTCTCAGAGCAATGAAGCCTGGTTCTTCCACACGCCGGGTCTAAAAATCGTGTATCCATCTAATCCGTATGATGCCAAAGGACTACTATGCGCGGCGATTGAAGACCCTAACCCGTACATGTACTTTGAGCACAAGCTGCTTTACCGATCGATTAAAGACTTTGTTCCGGATGACTACTACACGGTGGAAGTTGGAAAGGCAAACCTCGTCACCGAAGGGAACGATGTCTCAATCATTACCTATGGTATGGGCGTTCATTGGGCGAAGGAAGTGCTCACCGACCTGGAAGGCATACAGGCCGATATCCTCGACCTCCGCACACTACTTCCCTGGGACAAGACCGCGGTAGAGGATACCGTCCGCAAGACCAATCGTGTACTCATCCTGCATGAGGACACTATGACGGGTGGTATAGGCGCCGAGATCGCGGCATGGATCTCCGAACATTGCTTCCGCTACCTGGATGCACCTGTCATGCGCGTCGCGAGTCTCGACACGCCGGTGCCGTTTGCCCCAACCCTGGAGAACAACTTCCTGCCGAAAGGAAGGATCGGTGAAAAACTGCGGGAACTTCTCGCTTACTGACGGGCCGATTTTCACTCGTTACGACTCGCAGCATTTGGGTTTGATTATCTTTGACGCAACACAACACGATGGCCACATTCATCGCCATAGAAGGTCTCGACGGCTCGGGCAAATCGACACAAATCGATCTGCTGATCCGGCATTTTCAGAAGTCCGGGACAACGACGAAGTTCATCCATTTTCCAAGGCTGAACGAAGGAATCTTTGGCCCTGTGATCGCGAAGTTTCTACGCGGTGAATTCGGTGAGGTGGGCGATGTTCATCCGCAGCTCGTCGCCCTCCTTTTCGCCGAAGACCGTCGCGAATTTGCTGCCACACTCGCCGATTGGCTTGCGAACGACTACGCCGTCCTTGTCGACCGGTACGTGCTTTCGAACATCGCCTACCAGTGCGCAAAACTTACGAACGACAACGAACGCACCTACCTGCGCGACTGGATCAATCGCCTTGAGTTCGAATACAACGCCATTCCAAAACCCGACCTCTCGATCTACCTCGACGTGCCCTTTGATTTTGTGACCGGTGCGCTGGAGCAACGCCGCCGGAATAAAGACCGGTCCTATCTCAACGAAAAGGACGACATCCACGAGAACGACTACGCCCTCCAGAGAGCCGTTCAACGGGAATATGAGGCGCTATGCGAGCGCGATCCTTCCATCCTTCGGATTCGCTGCGCCGACGACAACCGAAGCATGCGGCGCGTTGAATCCATCCACCAGGAGATCGTGGAAAAACTCAGCGCACATCGGGTGAAGGGCTGAGACGACTCCGTGCGCCATGTCATTAGCCAAGCCCATCGGTTTATTGCTTGTTGAACCCCCGATCTTACATTCTATCCAGTCGGGGTTTTTGTCCGGCGAGACATCCGCGCTTTTTTCGTTATCTTGGCCTTTTTCGGATATATTTTTCCTGCCTTAGCCGTTAATAAACAACATGTTACGCTACATCTGGACGGTGATCGTGGTATTCGTGCTCGCAGGCGCGGCAGGCATCCCATTGCATGCGCAGAACACCAAGGGTGATCGTCCGGTAGACCGCGAAACGCGTGTCCAAAAGAAGGAGAAACGCGTGAAGCCGGCGAACCGCGGCCGGTCAAAGAGAACGACTTCCGACCTCAGAAAATACAAACCACGAAAGGATATCAAGGGAGGGGAGCGCGCCGCAAAACCACTTGGCCGCGTGCGGAGACTGGAGCCGAGCCGAAAACCCAGAAACGTCTACCCTTCCAGGGGTCATTACGTGAACAATGCATCCAGTTCTGGCAAGCGCATCAAGGCTGCCACGGCCTCGGAACGCAGGTCGGCTCCGCGCACCTCTGCCAGACACCTCCGACGCAACGTTTATCCATCCAAGGGCCGATTTGTAAATTCAAAATCTATTTCGGATCGTAGGCGCCCCGCACCACGCAAACGGATTGAACCGAAGTCACAGTCGCGATCATTTATTCGTCATCGTAGCATCAACTCGTGGGCTCAATATTCGCGCTCGGATACGCGTCGCACGGAAAGGCCACATCGCGGTGACATCTCCGGAAGGAGAATTCGCACACGCAATTATCAATCGCCCAAGCCAGAGATCGTTCAGCGACCGGTCCGAACACCGTCGACGACCGTACGCCGAATCACCCGTCGCGAGCCCGAGCAACGCAAGCCCTCGGCACGTCCCCGCATCCAGCGTCGAAGCGTCAACGCCTGGGCCAGGTTCTCACGATCGCAGCCTCCAAAGGAACGCCCTTATCGCGGCGATATCGCCGGACGACGCCTGAGAACAAGAAACTATGAATCACGGAGGCCACCTGTAATTGACACGCCTGCACCAACCCGGCATGGTGCCACGCGCACGCGGACACCCGAGGGCCGTACACGGAAGCTGTCTGCCACTCCCGCCTCAAAAAGAGCAAATATTTATCCCCGATCAGGCCCGTTCGTCAACAACCGTTCACGCTCACAACAGGCAAAAGAACGGAACGTGACGACGCGCCGGGTCAGCCCAATGTCCTCGTCCGTACGACCCCCGGATGATCCGAGGAGGGGAAAGGGTCGGGCGCGCTCTGCATCCCGTCCATTCCTCCGCCGTAAGAGCATTAACGTTTGGGCTAACTTCGGACGCCAAAGGCGCAAGGGCGAGACTTCCACCAACCGAGACATCGCGGGGAAAAGGCTGCGTTTCCGCAATTATGAAACACAACGCCCGGACGTGCTCGTCAATCCCACCAGCCGAATACAAGAGCAGCGCCGGTTGAGTGGCGACCGTCCTTATGATGGTCGCGCCAAGAAATACAAGACAGCCACACGCTCAGGCCGGGCATGGCAGGGCGATATCGCCAACCGGAGGATTCGCAGGAATTATTCGAGCAAACGCCGTATTGAAGGAGAGCCGGTTCTGTCGCCCGAGAAAAAGCGTATCGGCATGCGCGATCAGGGTGAGGGTTTCAGCGGCAAAATCCGGGGAATGCGCAGAGGCATGGTCGACCAGGGCGAGGAGTATTCCGGCAACATCAAGGCGCGCAGACCATTGAAGGGTGGTGGCAGCGTAAGCGGTCGGCGATGGAACAACGAGGGTCGGGCAATCCAGGGCAGAGCACCAGGGGTCGGCGCTAAAGGGGTCGACCGGTTTCAGGGTAACGTTAGGTTTCGACGCGGCTATCGCGAGCAGGGTGAAGAATATTCCGGCAGCATTAAGGCGCGCAGACCGTTAAAGGGTGGGGGCAGCGTAAGCGGTCGACGATGGAATAATGATGGACGGGCCGTTCAGGGCAGGGCACCCGGCATTGGTGCAAGAGGGGTGGATCGTTATTCGGGAAACGTCCGCTCTCGACGTGGCTACCGCGAACAGGGCGAAGAATATTCAGGGAGTATCAAAGCACGAAGACCACAAAAGGGTGGAGGTAGTGTTAGCGGTATGTGGAACAATGACGGGACGCCCATAGAGGGGCGCGTACCCAAGAAGAAGGCGTTGAAGGTGGCCGGCTATCCGGGGAAGATTCACCGCTTTCAAAACGAGCCAGGGTTTAACAATCAAGGTGAGGAATACACAGGCAACATTCGCGCGAGACGACCTGCAAAGGGAGGTGGCAGCGTCACCGCGATGTGGAATAATGACGGCCGCGCCGTGGAGGGCAGATCGCCTGGAATAGGCGCGCGTGGCGTAGGAAAGTACCAGGGGAATATCCGTGCTGGTCGTCGCGGCTATCAGGACCAGGGTGAGGAATACAGTGGAAATATCAAAACCAAGAGACCCGAGAAAGGGGGTGGCAGCGTCGCCAGGAATGAATGGAACAATAGAGGCAACCCTGTAGCCGTCCGTATTCCGAAGAGCGACCAGTCTGAAGGATTGCGTTACCGCGACCGCCAGGAATACAAACAAAATCCGAATGCATCGGCGCTTTCTCTCAAGAAGGCTAAGCCTTCGCGGCAAACTTTTCAGGTAAACAACGTCGAGATACGCAGTCGACGGGAATACAAACAAAATCCCAACGCATCTGAGCTCTCCCTCAAGAAATCCAAGCCGTCACGACAAACCTTCCAGGTCAACAAGGTAGAGACACGCAATCGTCAGGCGTACGCACGAAACCCAAATGCCGATGAAGAGTCGTTGCGAACACGTAAACCCTCCAGGAATACATATTCTGTCGGAGATCTTCAGGTGCGGACACGACAGCAGAGCTATAGCGCCAGGAAGGGCGCACCGGATGGCTCTCTGAAGGGAATTCGGCCGTCAGCCGCAATGGCCAAGGCAGGGCGCCATTCACGGTCCGTCAAACAGACGTGGGGATACGCCAGAAACCCGAATGTCGCCAGTGGTGCGTTGCGTGGCCGTGAACCCGGTAAGGCGCATGGCCGGGCTGCCGATTACCAGGGCAATGTAAAGCTGAAGAAGTTTGAATTGTTCAAAAAGCAAAAGCTTCATCCGGATGCGCAATTTGTAAAGACAAACAAAAATAATGTTGATGGCGAACGCGGGGTCATGACGAACTTTAAGCTGTGGTGGTCGCGTTTGTTCAAGAAGAACGCTACACAACCCGATCACCTGAAACAACGCGACCGCAAACCCCGGTATGACAAGGGTGAAGCCGGTTTGTGGTATGATTGATTTTACTGAACAAATGAACTGGACAGAGCTGAAAGACCGCGAGGCGATCGAGCGGATCAAAGACGAATCGCGAACCAAGCCGGTATTAATCTTCAAACACAGCACCCGTTGTAACATCAGCCGGGCAGCACTCGACCGACTTGAGCGTCATTGGAATGATACGGAAGTGCCCGAAACAAAGCTGTATTTCCTGGACCTTCTTTCCCATCGCCAAATATCAGACCTGGTTGCCGACGCTTTTCAGATTGAGCATGAATCCCCCCAGGTTCTGCTGATCCGCGACGGCGTCGCCGTATATCATCAGTCACATTTCGGGATCGACTACGATGATCTCCGATCGGCGATCAAAAGTTAAAGGTGATTTCTTGTTTGATCTCTTCGTGAAGGCTTAGGGCCACAGGACAGGTAAGCGCGGCGCGTCTAAGTTTTTGTTTCTGCTCTTCACTGGCCTGTAGATGGTCATGCGCGAAGGTGATTTGTATTTCCGCTATGCGTCGTGGGTTTTGGTGCATGACCTTTACGATTTCCGAGCGCAGCCCATCCAGCGTTATCCCCTCCCGGCGAGCCACGATCCCCATGAGGGTCATCATGCAACTATTGAGGGAGGCACACGTCAGGTCGGTGGGGCTAAACGCCTCGCCTTTGCCCTGATTGTCGGGGGGTGCGTCGGTTACGATCTTGCTACCGGATTTCACGTGCAATACCTCTGTTCTTAAACCTCCGAGATAGACCGCTTTCATGGAAACCATTGGAATAACTTTTTAGGTTCTATTTTTGCATTAACAAAATAAGGCCGTAATTTAATTGCCTAAGTCACATCAGGATGAAGGGGTTCCTCAGAATTTCCGCTGTTTTTGTACTTTCCTTTATGCTTTCCGGGGCATTAAATGCCCAGACGCAGGATAGCTATGAGTACCAGAGCGAGTTCACCTGGGGAATCAACAAGAATACCTACGGGGGGTTGATCGGCGGCTTTGTCTTCAAAAAAGCCTTTAAGGTTAACGACAGGCTCCTGGAAACCTATGGCCTGGAGATCATGAACGTGAAGCATCCCCAGGAAAATAAGCAGCATTCAAATACAGGCAACTTTTTCATTTTTGGAAAAAGTAATTACCTATACGCTCTGCGCCTTCAGTACGGTCGCGATCTGATCGTGTTCAAGAAGGCTCCTCAACAAGGGGTTGAAGTGAAGATCGTCACCGCCATTGGGCCTACCATCGGAGTTGTGGCGCCGTACTACGTCGAACTCCGTGCGGGCAGTTCCGACAACGTTTCTATCCGTGAGCAATACGATCCCAATAAGCACCGCAGTTCCGCCGACATTTACGGTCCGGGACGGCTTTTTGAGGGTATTGGCGAATCCAAGATTAAGTTGGGGGCCAATGCGAAACTTGCCCTGAACTTCGAACTAGGTACGATCAAGAGCCAGGTAACGGGTTTTGAAGCGGGATTTCTGCTTGATGCCTACACGTCGAAGATTATTTTGATGCCTACCTCAGAGAACTATTCCGCGTTCCCGACACTGTTTTTTACGCTGTTTTACGGCGCACGCAAATAGGTTTTTTTAGAAGTGTTTGAGGGCTATTCCAATCACGAGGCCGATCACAATGATCAGGGGGGCTGGGATACGTGTAAATACGAGTAGGCAGAACGTACCCACGGTAGCACCAAAGTTCAGAAAGCTATTCTCCAGGGGTTGAAACATGATGATCGCCGAGGCGGCAACAAGACCGGCACTGGCCGCCGTAATCCCTTCGAGGGAGGCCCGCACGGCTCGGTACTTCTTGAGATTCTCCCAAAAGCGGATCACAAAAAAGATCAGAAAGGTACCGGGAAGAAAAATGGCGACCGCCGAGATCAAACCGCCCAGTATTTCACCTCCCACTCCGTAGTCCCGCATCGAGAGTGCGCCAATGTACGCACTGAATGAAAAGTTGGGGCCAGGCAATGCCTGGGCGATGGC